>DASUMO010000078.1:0-27562 GCA_036277695.1 Chitinophagaceae bacterium | reverse complement strand
ATTGTAGGGGATATTTATATTGATTCGGTTTATTCGCCATGGAATACCGGTTGTCTTTTTTCCAAAAAAGCCTGCACGCCTTCTTTATAATCCCGGGTTTGGGCGGCTCTTTGCTGGAACACATCTTCATCCTGCAACTGCTCTTCCAAAGTGGTAGTAAAAGACATATTCAAAACCTGCTTGGTAAAAGCCAGCCCGCGGGTAGGCATACTGGCAAGGGTAGCCGCAATTTTCATGGCTTCGCCCTGGAAGCCTTCATCAGGAAATACTTTGTAGACCATGCCCATTCTTTCCGCATCTGCGGCACTGACTTTTTCACCCAGCATCATCAGGGCGCTGGCTTTTTGCCAACCGATCAAACGGGGCAGGATATGGGTACCCCCGCTATCAGGTATCAAACCGATTTTGGAAAAAGCCTGGATAAATGAAGCGGAAGCTGCGGCCAGGACCACATCGCAACAAAGGCCGATATTAGCGCCTGCACCAGCGGCCACGCCATTAATCGCTGCCACTACCGGTTTTTCCAGTTTGCGGATCCTGGTGATTACCGGGTTAAAATGCTCGGATAATATTTTACCAAGACCGGGTCCATCCGGGTCTGCCACTTCCGCCAGGTCCTGCCCTGCACTAAAGGCTTTACCGGCTCCGGTAATATAAACACATCGTATTTTTTTGGCTTTACACTCATCCAGTTTTTCCTGCAGCAATAAAGCCATTTCACGATTAAAAGCATTGAGCTTATCCGGGCGGTTCAGGGTTATGCAGCCTATACCGTTTTGTATTTCGAAAAGAACGGGGGACATAGAAAAATTTTGCACAAGTTAAAATAAATAAACAGGGAGATAGGGCAAGCGGGTCAATGACATTTAAAATAATCAAAGGGCTCTTTGCATTCATCGCATTGATAAAGGGCCTTGCAGGCAGTGGAACCGAATTCACTTACGCGGTGAGTATGATAGGATTGGCAATGCGGGCATTGTACAGCTTCATTCGCGGCAAATAATTTTTCATCACAAACCTGTTGCCGGGGATTAGGCGGCGCAATCCCGTATGCTTTTAATTTTCTTTTTCCCTCTTCACTCATCCATTCGGTTGTCCATGCGGGGGAAAGCACCGGTTTCACGATCACGTTCCTGTATCCATGTTCACTTAATGCCAATTTAATATTCATCGTGATCATATCCATGGCCGGGCAACCCGAATAAGTAGGGGTGATGATGATTTCCGTTTTATCGCCATTCACGATCACATCGCGTATTATCCCCAGGTCAGCTACGGTTAACACCGGTATTTCCGGGTCCGTGACCGTTTCCAGGATATCCATGATCTTTTTGATTTCCTGTTCTTTGCCAGGCTGTGACTGCCCGGCCTTTGGTATGTTGTTTTGTTCTACCATTGCGAATCGGGGTAAGCTCTTTGCATATATTGAAGTTCAGTAAGAATATAACCCAGGTGTTCGGTATGGATTCCCTGTTTACCTCCTTTTTGCATGAATGTATTTACGGGAATGGTAAGACCGGCCTCATCAAACACGGATTTGATATTTTCCATCCAGGCCTGTTCAAAAGAAGAAACTTGTATGCCCGCTTCCAGCTCATAGGCTGCAGGAAGGAATAACTCACCCGTATACGGCCACAAGGCATCGATCGCTGCCAGCATCCTTTGTTTGCTTTCCCCGGTTCCATCTCCCAGGCGGATCACCCATTCACTGCTCCAGCGAAGGTGGTAGGTGACTTCTTTCTTTGATTTGGCGGCTATGGCAGCCAGTTGTTGATCGGGGTGATTTGCTAATGTTGAATATAAAAGCGACTGGTAAGCGCTGAATAAAAATTGCCGGAGCATGGTCTGCGCCCAATCGCCGTTCGGTTGTTCAACCAATAAGCAATTTTTATATTCCCTTTCAGTTCTTAAATAGGCTAAACTATCCTCTGTATTTCCGTTTCCCATCAGCTCAGCGGCATATTGATAAAAATTCCGGGCCTGGCCAATAAGATCCAGGGATATATTGGTGATAGCGATATCCTGTTCCAGCACCGGCCCATGCCCACACCATTCTGCATTTCGCTGGCCAAGGATCAGGGCATTATCCGCAAGATGTAATAATACTCCCGTCAATTCTCCTGTGGGAGAGATTTTTGAAGTAGCGTTATTGTTCGGAATACTCATTTTTCTAGATAGGATTTAGTCCCGGAAGTTCATCGACATCGCCCGGCGCGAATGAGGTGAGTTACATATGTCCCACTTCGTCGGGCAGATCATAAAAAGTGGGATGACGGTATACTTTATCATTGGCAGGTTCGTAAAGGCTTTCGGCTTCTTCCGGGTTAGAGGCATGAATATATTTTGATTCCACCACCCAAATACTCACTCCTTCCATGCGCCGGGTATACACATCCCGGGCGTTTTCAATCGCCATTTGGGCATCTGCCGCATGCAGGCTGCCGGCATGTTTATGATCCAGGCCCTGCTTGCTACGAATAAAGACTTCCCACAAAGGCCAATCATGACCAGACCCACTGGTCCACGAAAGAGGGTTCTGGGATTCTTTAAGTTCTTCACCGCCTTTTTGGTCAGGGATATCGCCGTAATAGAATTTCTTAATAAAGTTCATAGCACTTATTTAAGCTGCTTTATGTTTTTCTCTTTCCTGTTTTTTGCGGGCATAGGCCGAAGCGGCCTCGCGAACCCATGCTCCATTGTCCCAGGCTTTTTTTCTGGCCTCCAGTCTTTGCTTGTTACAGGGGCCATTTCCTTTGACCACGCTCCAGAATTCGTTCCAGTCTATTTCCCCAAAATCATAATGTCCTCTTTGTTCATTCCATTTTAAAGCCGGGTCGGGAAGGGTCATTCCCAACACCTTTACCTGTTCCGCACACATATCTATAAATTGCTGGCGCAACTCGTCATTCGTTTTTCGTTTGATCTTCCACTTCATGCTCTGGTCGCTATTGGTGCTTTCGCTGTCGCGGGGACCGAACATCATCAGCGATGGCCACCACCAGCGATTGATGGCATCCTGGCACATGGCTTTTTGTGCCGGCGTTCCGCGGGATAAGGTGAGCAGGATTTCAAAGCCCTGGCGCTGGTGAAAACTTTCTTCCTTGCAAATTCTAACCATAGCCCTGGCATAGGGACCATAACTGGTACGGCATAACATGACCTGGTTCAAAATGGCCGCACCATCCACCAACCATCCAATCGCGCCCATATCCGCCCAGGTCAGCGTGGGATAATTAAAAATGGAAGAATATTTAGCCTTCCCGCTATGAAGGTCATTGATCATTTCTTCCCGGCTCATGCCCAGGGTTTCGGCTGCACAATAGAGATACAAACCATGGCCGGCTTCATCCTGGACCTTGGCCAGCAAGATAGCTTTCCGTTTTAAGGAGGGGGCGCGGGAGATCCAGTTGCCCTCGGGAAGCATACCGACGATTTCACTGTGGGCATGCTGGCTGATCTGGCGGAGATTAGTTTTCCGGTAGGCATCCGGCATCCAATCCCTGGGCTCGATCTTAATTTCGGCATCGATTTTTTCCTGGAAAATCTTTTCAAAATCCTGGGTAGACATGGCAAACAGGTTAATTCGCAAAACTAACGAAAATTCGTGGGTAAAGGTTTAGAAGGAAAGCTGTTAAAGCCGGGCAGCAGCACTAAGTTGTTGTTAAAGCGGGATCGCTTTTCGCTGGTTTTACCAGGTTATTTTACATCGAAATCGACTACCACTTTATTACTGCGGGGATGACTTTGGCAGGTAAGGATATAGCCCTGTTCCACTTCTTCATCCTCAAGGCCCCAGTGAACATCCATACTAACCTCACCTTCCAGCAACCTGGCCTTACAGGTACAGCAAACTCCACCCTTACAGGCAAAAGGAAGATCCGCTCCCTGTTTTAATGCCGCGTCGAGAATCGATGTTTCACTATTCAGTGCCAGGCTAAAATCGAAACTGCGTCCATCCAGTTTTACAGTGATCTTGCTTTGCGGCCCGGTTTCATTGCTGGTTTCAACGGGTTGCCGGTTACCAGCCGGCCCCTGCCCCGGTGTCGTAAACAATTCGAAATGGATCCTTTTTTTGTCAATGCCTTTTGATTCAAGGAAACCCCTGGCAGTAAAGATCATTTCTTCCGGTCCGCAGAGAAAAAATTCGTCACCGGATCTATAATCGATCAGTTTCCCCAGTTCCTTTAATTTCTCCGCGTCGATCCGTCCATAATTAATAGCGGCATCTGTTCGTTCGCGGCTGAGGATATGAACCAGGTTGAAACGGTCGATATATTTATTTTTCAGGCCTTCCAGTTCTTCAAAGAAAATAATGGAATTGCGGTTACGGTTGCCAAACACCAGGGTAAAGCGGCTATGCGGCTCCGTGGCCAGTGTAGTTTTGATTAATGATAATACGGGAGTGATGCCGCTGCCAGCCGCAAAAGCGATATAATGTTTTTGATGGAGGGGATCGAGTTCGGTATAGAACTTACCCACCGGCTGCATTACTTCCAGCAAATCTCCTTTTTTTAGCAGTTGGTTGGCAAAGGTGGAAAATAAACCTCCCTCCACTTTTTTAATAGCTACCCGCCATTCTTTTTCCAGGGGTGAACTGCAAATCGAATAGGTTCTCCTTACTTCTTCGCCCTGCAGGGTTGTGCGCATGGTCAGGCTCTGACCCTGCATGAACCTGAATTCAGCCAGCAGTTCTTCCGGCACTTCAAAAAGAACCGACACGCATTCAGGTGTTTCTTTCCTGACTTCTTTGATTCGTAAGGGATAAAAATGTACTGCCATCAGGACTGTATTGATCCAAAATCAGGCGCAAATGTAAGCTCTTAAAGGAGGAAAAAACGAATTAAGATCAAATGAACCCGCATGAGTTTAATGTGGCCTTAGCTATGAAAGGGCAGCCGCAATGATATAGATCACTTTGTTGTTCCTGCTATGAATAGTGATGAGTTAGTAAGGAATGGAGTTGTATTATTTTTTCAATCCATCTATCAGGATCATGACCATATTGTCTTCCAGTTCTTCGGCGTTGATCTTGGCTTTTGACCGGTGCCAGGATTCAATTCCGCTCACCGCATGGAGCACGATGAGCACAGCCGTGGGAGCATCAATGCGGAGGATCTCACCTTTTTGGATGCCATCTTCAATGATCGCTGCAAATTTTTTACGGTAGTTTCTCCGCTGTGTTTGGAAATTGGAGAGATAGGGTTCTTCCAGGTGTTTCCATTCGCGGTCACTGACATAGACCTCTTCATAATTTTCGATCATTTGCCGGATATGGAACCGGAGCAGGCTTTCCACTTTGGCAATGGAAGTTTGCTGGTTGCTTTCCAGGATTTCCATATTGGTATTAAAGCGGTTGGCCACATCAAAACAAATGGCTTCGAGAATTTCGTTTTTGGAACGAATATGATTGTATAAACTGGCAGCTTCAATACCTACTGATTCAGCAAGGTCTCGCATAGAGGTGGCAGCAAATCCTTTTTCCCGGAACATGGCGGCCGCTTTTCGCAGGATTAATTCTTTTTTAGAAGCTTTTTTGCGGGGCGTTTTGGTCATACCCAAAGATAATCAGGAAAACTACAAATTAACCAGGGGGCTTAAATAACTAAAAACCCTGGACCGGTAAGTCGGTTTTTATGTAGGTTTGCACGCCGTAAACCCTGCCCCGGTCGGGTTGTACCTTCTTAAATACATAATTCATTAACCCCTCCGGGATAGGGGTAAAATTATTCTTCATGTCATTGATCTCTGTTGGCACCATGGCCTTTGACGCCATCGAAACACCATTTGGAAAAACCAATAAAATCGTAGGAGGGTCTGCTACTTATGTAGCTTATGCTGCCAGCAATTTCATAAAACCTGTGCAGCAAATTTCCATTGTAGGCTTTGATTTT
Source organism: Chitinophagaceae bacterium (assembly GCA_036277695.1). Taxonomy (GTDB): domain Bacteria; phylum Bacteroidota; class Bacteroidia; order Chitinophagales; family Chitinophagaceae; genus CADEDV01. Next base: position 21,671 of record DASUMO010000078.1, on the reverse strand, counting down.
CCGGCCGAAGAAATGGAGGAATTAAGGCAAAGGGGTGTGGAACTGGAAGGAGTGGAAATTGTACCTGGCAAGCGTTCCTTTTTCTGGAGCGGCCGTTACCATGAGGATATGAATACCCGGGATACCCTGGTCACCGACCTGAATGTGCTGGCGGATTTTGATCCCAAAGTCCCCGATAGTTACCAGGGGGCAGAGTTCCTGATGCTGGGCAACCTGATGCCAAAACTGCAGCTGAATGTTATCCAGGAATTGAAACAAAGACCCAAGCTCATCGTGATGGATACGATGAATTTCTGGATGGAGACCGCCATGGCAGAATTAAAGATTGTGCTGAAGTATGTAGATATGTTGCTGGTAAATGATGCGGAAGCCCGGCAGCTGACCGGCCAGTTTTCCCTGGTGAAAGCGGCTAAGAGTATCCTGGAAATGGGTCCTAAATACCTGATCATAAAAAAAGGGGAACACGGCGCCTTATTGTTTCACGGGGATAGTGTTTTTTCAGCCCCCGCCCTTCCGCTTGAAGATGTGTTCGATCCCACCGGCGCGGGGGACTCGTTTGCGGGTGGATTTATCGGGCACCTGGCTACCACCGGGGATATTTCATTTGAAAATATGAAACGCGCTATAATTGTTGGCTCGGCCATGGCCAGTTTCTGTGTTGAGAAATTCGGTCCCACCCGTTTAAAAGAAGTAACAAAGGATGATATTAACCGGAGAATCGAGCAGTTTAAAGACCTGGTGAGTTTCGATATTGAATTGGTATAAGTTTTCCAAAAAATAAAGCCCTTCCAGTTATTGAAAGGGCTTTATTTCTGACCATCCTATTGGTACTGAGGTCTTGTTTTTTGTGCAAAATCATCTACTTCTTCGGCCAGGTCATCGGCCTTGCTGCTCAAAGTGTCAATAAAATCATTGAATTTATCTTTCAGTTCATTGCCTTTATCCGCCAGTTTTTTACGGGTGTCAGAACCTTTTTCGGGGGCGAATAATACGCCAACCACCACGCCGGCAGCGAAACCTATTAATAATTTAGAAGCCATAGATTGAGGTTTTAATGATTGAATAGTGTTTGACTAATACCATTAATTATTATGCCAAACCCTCCTCTCATTGATAAGTAGGACAAAAGGTCCTGTGTTCAGAAAAAACCCGGTCTAAGGGGCTGAAAGTGTAGAAACAATGACCCAGGAACCTAATGAAAATGCCGGGCCAACACGATTCCCTGTTTAAATTGTTGCCTCTTTCCCTGCAGGTTAAAGAGTTGGGTAAGGATAATATAAGTCCCGGAAGCAAGCTTTTGCCCTTTATCGTCCAGGCCATCCCAGGTCCAGTTTCCCATCCTGCCCATGATCCCGTTTTGAACCAGTTGACGAACCGGTCGCCCATGACTATCGTAAATACGGATATTGGCAATATGGCCGGGTTCGGTCATTTCATAATGCAGGAAGGCCAGGTCATCAAAGCCGTCATTATCCGGTGAGAAGATAGCCGGGGAAATCCGGAGCACTGCATTGCCGCCATCCGATCCCCTGTGTTGGGAATTCTTATAGGTTGGCGTTCCATATCCCGCTGTGGAAGCGGCGCTATGCCAGTTGGATTCAACCTGTGTGGGGGCACTGGGATCAATTCTTTCCAAAGCCACCCCTTCGTCATTGGCCAGCAGTTTAAAATGCCAGTCATCTTTATAATGTAATTCATCGAGAACCAGGCCCTGGTTATCGAGGATGATTACTGTACCCTCATCATCCGGTAAAGAGGGTAAGGAAGATAAAGTAAGAACCTGTTCCGGGTTTTTCACCAGGTATTGGTGGGAAAGGCTGGAAAGATTTTCCGTCAGTACGATATAGTCTCCCGGAAAAATATAAAAAGGTCCCGGGCTTAACATACGTATTGAACTGATGATCCCGTTGTTGTTCCGGTTAGCCAGGGCCAGGGCGGAAGCATCGAAAATATACTGACTATTGTTGTACAGTTCCACATAATCGTAAGCGTTGGACCGGGGATTAAATAAAATCTCATTAATAATACATTGACCTCTTCGCGGGATAGCGGGCAAACCGGTTTTTACCAGTTGGGGAGAGGTTATCATGTTTTGACGGCAATCTTTTAAACCGGTCACAGTAATTTGATAAACTTTTCCCGAATCCAAGGGATGGGTGCTGGTTAGTTCCACCTGGTCAAAAAGAGGTGGTAATGGCCGGGCCCTGCTAATAGCCAGGCCAGCATTGATTGAATAATGAGAAGTATTGGCAGCCTGTAAACTGTCCAGCGGTTCATCGAATTGCAGTATTATGCTTTGCGAACCGTTGGTATGAGACCGTTGCAGTTTTGGTGCAGCCTGATCGGGATTCACTGCCCAGGATGAATTTTTCCGGCCGGGTGTGCCGCCTTTCATATCATTGCTGGCTATCCAGTTGTTGCTTCCGCTGCAGGGATTGTTGGAATCGATCATTTCCATGCTCCAGCCTCCTTCCTGCTTTAGTTCATTTGCATACCAGCTCTTTTCATAACGCAGTGCATGCATCGTCATGCCTGTTGCAGTCCGGAGAAAGATGAGTTCAGCATCGTTGTCTAATGAGGGGAAACTGCTAACGGCAATGACCTGGCCATAGGGTAAGAGTGCAGCCGCTGCACTGTTACTGCAAATAATTACAGCGCTATCGGGTGGGATTATAAAATCAGGAAAGGCGCCGCTCAAACCGTTTTCATCGCCGATACGCCATTGCCGGAGGTTGAGGGGATCGCTGCTATGATTCCGGAGTTCGATCCATTCATAGTTGGGTAAACCTACCAAGGGTGTGGGGTCGGCCATGATTTCAGTAATGACAACAGCATACCTGTTTTGGCCAAACAGGAAAAAGGGGAGCATCATTAATATAAATAGTATAGCATGCACAGTGCAATATGAGTAAACCCGCAATTGTTTCAAGGAGAAAAAACACAGGATTAATCAGGAAAACACCGGTTGCACTATTTGGACAACGATTAATCACCGGGGTAATTTCATAATCAAGCAAACTTTCATGTTATGAGAAAATAAACGTTTATACCGGTAATCCTGGTACTGGTCCATTTTTACACTCAAAACAATGTTACCCTGAATGAGGATTAAAGAATCGTTATTAAAAGCAATACGAATGATAGTTTTTCTGATGTTTCTTTCCAGGGACCTGCGATCCGTTAAAGTTTTTTGGAAGTTTAATGACATCGGTTTATTTTCGCGACCGTTATGATGAATAAGAAGCATACAAAACACACAACGAAACATTCCTGAGGGAAGGTTTGCGGTGTTATGTATGTAACTCAATAAAAGATCAGCAGGCCTTCCTTTACCGGGAGGCTTTTTTATTTGAAAGATGAATCATTAAAAACTAAAACATGAAAGTAGCAGTTGTAGGGGCCACCGGCCTTGTTGGAACTAAAATGCTCCAGGTATTGGAAGAAAGGAATTTTCCCGTTTCAGAATTGATTCCCGTAGCCTCGGAAAAATCAGTAGGAAAAGAAGTCGGGTTCAAGGGCAAAAAATATAAGGTTGTGAGCATGACCGATGCGATTGCAGCGAAACCGGCAGTTGCATTGTTTTCTGCAGGTGGCGGCACATCCCTGGAATGGGCGCCGAAATTTGCGGAGGCCGGGATTACTGTCATCGACAACTCCTCCGCCTGGCGCATGGATCCGGCAAAGCCACTTGTTGTCCCGGAGATCAATGCTGATATCCTGACTAAAAATGATAAGATCATCGCTAATCCAAATTGTTCTACGATCCAGATGGTGGTAGCCCTGGATCCTTTGCATAAAAAATACGGTATCAAAAGAGTGGTCGTCAGTACCTACCAGAGTGTAACCGGAACCGGGGTCAAAGCCGTTGCGCAATTGATGAACGAACGCAATGGAGTGGCCGGTGAAAGAGCTTACAAATACCCGATAGACCTCAATGTGATCCCCCAGATCGATGTCTTCCTCGACAACGGTTATACCAAGGAGGAAATGAAAATGGTGAATGAAACCAGGAAGATCATGCGGGATGATTCGATCCGGGTTACTTCCACCACGGTTCGGATCCCCGTAGTGGGGGGTCATAGTGAATCCGTGAATGTGGAATTTGAAAATGATTATGAACTGGCCGATATCAAATCGCTGCTGCAATCCTCACCTGGTGTAGTACTGGTTGATGATCCCGCCAACCAGCTTTATCCCATGCCTATGGATGCCCATGAAAAAGATGATGTGTTCGTGGGTCGCCTTCGCCGCGACGAAAGCCAGCCCAATACGTTGAATTTATGGGTGGTGAGTGATAACCTGCGGAAAGGGGCTGCCACCAATGCAGTGCAGATCGCGGAATATTTATTGAAAAAAGGGTTGATCTAGGCTGGAAGCCGGAAAGTCCGGAAGTCCGAAAGAAATTCAATTAAAATAAATTTTCTTTTGGTCTTTCGGACTTTCGGTCTATGGAACGATTCACTTATTTTCTTTTCTTTTTATAAGGAAAATTCTTTCCAAAATTATCCGTAATGCCTTCGATGATCACATTGGCCGGCGTATCCCAGTCGGAAGCTCTTTTGTAATGATCATTCCAGAGTGTCTGGTTTTCGCTGACCAGGTTGCAGGAGGCATAAATATCATTTGTCTTGCTGGCATTATTAGGCAGGGGGATCTTGGAGCCAAACCCTGTATTGCCCAATACGCGCCGGGCGGCATCGATACCATAGGAAGCAGCATCGCTCATATAACGTTGTTTCTGGATCCGCATCTTTATAATGGCGTCAACCCCCAACTTTGCAGCAAGTTCCTCATCACTCATTTTCCAGCTTTTGCGAATATCAATGCTGTTTTCTTCCATTTTTTTCAGCGTGGTCCCGATATCCTGGAAATTGACGGTGGTAATATATTTCCGGGTATTGGCATGCCGCAGAATGCTGTTGTAAAGCGCATACTGGAAATCCTTACTTTCCTGTTCTTCCATCCGGATAATATCCTCTTCCGTGAGGTCTTTGGGCTGTTTACCGGTAAAGATCATTTCGGCGGGAACGATGGCTACGGTGCGGTGATCAATGGTTTTTTCTTCAAAATTCGCCGCGGTATAGTTTTTCCGGGCGCAGGAAACAATGACCGTAAAAACAATAAGTAAGATTACGATGTTTTGAAAGGGTAGATTTTTTTTCATAGTGTTTGTTTTAACTGGAAACAAAATACTTCGCCAGCCTGGTTCGTCACAGGCCTATAACGTTTTATATAGTTGGGAAATTGTGAAAATGTTACTCCCCGGCGGCTGTATTAATAAAGTCTATAAGGGGCAATAAAGCGGAAAACGCAGTTACTGTTTTACGAACCAGTTGCCGGGATTGTAAATCAGCATCGCTTACGGCGGTCATGGCGATAAAACTTTTCAGTTTCAGGTATTCGGCAGCGGGATTGGTGGGATCATACCCTTTAGGCACACGGCTCAACAGGAATTCCGGGCTATTGTCCAGGCTTTTATAGATCGCGGTGAATTTTTTTGCGCCAATGATTTTTTTGAAGTCAGCCAGGTTATAATCAATCTCCTGTCTAACTTTTTTCAGTTCATCGGGACCGGGTATATAGAGTCCGCCTCCCATAAATGATTGCCCGGGTTCCAAATGAAAATAATAGCCGGCTGAGTGCATGGCCTTGCGGCCGCCTTTATTGATGCTGGCGCCAAAATTGGTTTTGTACGGTGATTTATCTTTTGAAAAACGGATATCGCGGTTAATACGAAACAGGCAATCTTTCGCGGTCAGGTTTTTTATAGAGGGATCATGTTTGCTATGCTGGTTGATCACGGCCTGTATGAATGCGGTGAAATCGGCTTTGGCAGTCTCGTAGGCTTTGCGATGGGCATCAAACCAGGGCTTGTTATTGTTTTTCTTCAGTGCTCTTAAAAATTTCAGGGTATCACTGTGAAGCATAGGAAATAGTTTATGCTTCAAGTTAAGAAAGTTTTAAGAAGCTGCTGGCAGCCAGCTATGTCAATTCGTTGCGGAATGGAAAGGATAGAAATTTCAATCCTTACGTACTGGTGGACTCATTAAAAAACTATGTTCCTATGATTCTACCGCGCCTGCCCTGACGGTACGGCGGGCAGGTGTGGTGAAGCTCTTCCCGGGTTTAGGATTGTTACAAAGCGGGAAGTTATTACCACATAGAATCATACCTGCCTGCCGGCAGGCAGGGAGCACAATAGCATCACATAGTTTTTAACACCGAATGGTTTTGCTGGCAGCCCAAAGCTCAAAGCTCGCTGCTTATAGCTATATCCTCCCCCAGTTCTCCCCGCTCTTGATCCGGTACATCGTCATTTCACTTACGTCATAATTCTTGGCCAGTTGCTTAATCGTAAGTTGACGACTTTTGTTGCTGAGGATCAGCTTTATTTTTTTTACCTGCGAGGCTGTTAGTTTTAAACCTTCCGTGCGATTTGCCTGTTTGACCTTATAAGCAATTTTGGCGGGACTGTTTTGCTGGTGATCGATCATTTCATCCAGGGTGGCCCAGCGTAAATTTCTGACCTTGTTATCAAGTTTGTTATGATTGATATGAATTACGTATTTATGCTGGGGTGTTGCTTTTTTTAAAAACAACTTGGCCATCTCCCTATGTATATAAAGGGTGCCTTTATTATTGGGGCGATGCAGGTTCAGGGTCTTGTAGCCCGTGGTCAAAGACCCCTCCAGCAGTTTCCCGTCTTTAACAACATCATCTTTAAAACTTGCAATACGTCCATGGCTGGATACTGCATACCTGTTGCGAAGGTGCCTCCATCCGGAAAATACAAGTGGCTTCCAGACTTCACCGGCTAATTTCTTGATCATGGTAATATGATTTTAGCCAGGATCGGATGCTATGTATAACGATGGTACGAGAAAGTTATCAGAGCTGGTGGATGAACTTCTACTAAGTTAAAAAAATTAAACCGGTATCCCCTATTATTTTTGGCCGGTCATTTTCAGGAATTCTGCTTCTGATATGATTTTGACAGTATTGATCTTTTTGGCTTTCTCCAGTTTACTCCCGGCATCTTCACCCACAACCAGGTAATTCAGTTTGGCACTGACGCCTCCTAATATATGGCCCCCGTTGGACTCAACAATGGCTTCCGCATCACTGCGTTTCAGGGTAGGAAGGGTTCCGGTAAACAGGAAACTGAGGCCTTGCAGGTTGCCACCGCTGGCCAATTCCTTTTTAGTATTCTTTAGCTGCAGTCCCAGTTTTTCCAGCTCTTCCAGCATTTCCAGGTTATTCTTATTCCGGAAAAAATGATAAATGCTACCTGCAACCTTGGGACCAACATCTTCCAGGTTTTTTAAATCATCTTCCGAAAATTTCCGGAAGTCCAGCAAATGGTTGACTGCCTGGGCCAGGGTTTTGGCCGTAGTTTCACCTACGAAGCGAATCCCCAATGCAAAGATCAAACGGTGCAGGGGTTGTTTTTTCGATTGTTGTATAGCGGCCTGGAGGTTTTCAATCGAACGGGTTCCAAAACCTTCCAGTTTCCCGATCTTCTCAAAATCCAGTGTATAAATACCAGGAATATCTTTCAGCAATCCCAGCTCATAAAATTTGCGGACATTGGCTTCGCCAAATCCGCGGATGTCCATGGCGTCTTTACTGACAAAATGGATGATACGTTCGGCCACCTGGGCCGGGCAATCAATATTGGTGCAGCGCCAAACAGCTTCCCCCTCTTCCTTGAATAATTTACTTTCGCAAACCGGGCAATGCTTCGGGAAATGGATCTTTTTTTCCGTGCCGGTTCTTAATTCGGCCAGGGATTTTACAATATAAGGGATCACATCCCCGGCCCTTTCTACCAGCACCGTATCACCGATTTTCAGGTCCTTTTCTTTGATCACATCTTCATTGAACAGGGAGATCGAAGAAACAGTAACGCCCCCGATCGGTACGGGTTGTATTTTGGCAACCGGGGTAATAGATCCGGTACGGCCAACCTGGAATTCAACATTGAGTAATTTGCTGGTAGCCTGCCGGGCTTTGAATTTAAAAGCAATGGCCCAGCGGGGATGATGGCTGGTCATACCCATTTTATCCTGCAGTGAAGTTTCATTCACTTTGATAACCATTCCATCTATTTCATAAGGAAGACCGTCCCTTTTTATTTCGTATTCATTACAATAATCTATTACTTTTTGGATTCCCTTCAGCACTTTTTTTTCCTGCTGCGGGCTGCGAAACCCCAGTTCCCATAACATTTCCAGTGAGCCGGAGTGCGTGGTCAGTTCGGCAGGTACTTTTTTCCCTTTAGCCAATGTAAAATAGCTAACATGATAAACAAAGGCTTCCAGGTTTCGTTTCGCTACTTCCGTTGGATCCTTGATGCGCAGGGTGCCTGCAGCCGCATTACGCGGGTTGGCAAGCGGGGGTATTCCCTGTTCTATTAACTGGTTATTATACCTGGCAAAATTGGTTTTATTGATCAGCACTTCGCCTCTTATCTCAACCTGCTGCAATCCATATGCTGAAAACCTCGCCGAAAGGGGGAGGGAACGTATTTGCTTGATATTGGTTGTCACTTCATCCCCTTCCACTCCATCACCCCGGGTAGCACCGCGAACGAGAAAATCATCTTCATAGATCAGCGAAATACTTCCCCCGTCGAATTTGGGTTCCACGCAATATTCAATCTCTTTTAATCCTGTCAATTCCCGGGCTTTCCGGTCAAAATCTACCAGGTCGGCATTATTATACGAGTTATCGAGAGAAAGCATGGGCACCAGGTGCTGGGCGCTTGGAAAATCCTTGGTTAGTCCTTTGGCAACTCTTTGGGTGGGGGAATCGGCAGTGATAAGATCCGGGTTTTCCGTTTCAATTTTTTCAAGGTTTTTATAAAGTTGATCGTATTCGTAGTCGGCGAGCAGGGGATCGTTTAAGATATAATACCTGTATTCATGAAAACGCAGAACAACGCGCAAAGAGTCCAGGTCTTTTTTGGCAATTGAACCCGCGGCCATTTTTTTAAGCAACTCAGCCGTAAGCTTTTGAAGGTCTTTTGTCGATTGTTTTGAGTACATAGCCTTTGCTTGGCAGTAAAGATAAGAAGGCAGGTTATTATACTGAATGAACCATCGCTCAGGGTAAGGAGGTTAAGAACGGCAGACTGAAAAATTAATGTGTGGTAAGTACATATTTATAATCTTATCCCTATCTTCGGGATACCATTTACTGCCATAAAGCCTTTGTATGACAAAACGATTGCTGCTTGCACTTAGCTGCCTGTTATATTTTTCCTTCGTTCTTTCCGCACAGTTACTTAGCTGGGCACCTGATTTTCCAAAAGACAATGATAATATCTCTATCACTGTGGATGCTTCAAAAGGCAACCTGGGATTACAGAATTATAGCCCGGTATCCGATGTGTATGTGCATACAGGGGTAATCACCAACCTGAGTACATCGCCAACCAATTGGCGTTATGTGAAGTTTAACCAGAACTTTAATATTCCGAATGCACAGTTGCAGGCGATATCTCTCGGAGGAAATAAGTGGAGATTTGATATTACGAATATCCGGGCTTATTATGGTGTACCTGCCGGAGAAACCATTCTTCGAATCGCCATTTTATTTCGCAATGGAGCAGGCACAACTGTGCAGCGAAATGCGAACGGGGACGATATGTATATCCCGGTTTATGATAATAGCCTGGCGGTACGATTCACGGTCCCTGCATTTCAGCCTCTTTACACACCGGCACCTGAACCTATCAATAAATCTGCCGGGGATAATATAGCCGTAACTGCTATTGCGAGCCAGTCATCTTCTATGAAATTATACCTGAATGGCTCCGTCATACAAACAGCAACAGCGGTTCAAACCCTTTCAGCCAATCCTGTATTAACAGCGATTGGCAACACAGAAATTGTTGCGGAAGCTGACAATGGTTCAGTCGTCAGGAAGGACACCTTCCGGTTTTTTGTAGCACCCGTTATCAATATTGCTGCCCTGCCCGCCGGTGTGAGAGATGGGATTAATTATGAAGGTGGTAATACGGCGGCTACCCTGGTATTGTATGCACCAGGCAAGAGCCGCGTATCCCTGATCGGTGAATTCCCGGGGAGCAATTGGGTGGAACAATCTGCTTATGTAATGAATAAAACGCCCGATGGAAATTACTGGTGGCTGCGGATCACCGGGCTCAGCCCGGGCACCGAATATGCTTTTCAATACCTGGTTGATGGTGCTTTAAAAATTGGAGAACCTTATGCCGAAAAAATCCTGGATCCCAGTAATGATCCGGCTATTACTGCAGCTACCTATCCCGGGCTTCGTTCTTATCCCACCGGATTAACTTCCGGAATCGTCAGCCTCCTGCAAACCGGAGCACCCGCTTATACCTGGGCCAATACAATTTTTTCCCGGCCGGATAAACGAAACCTCGTGATCTATGAACTGTTGCTGCGGGATTTTGTAGCTGCGCATGACTGGAAAACCCTAAGGGACACCCTGAACTATTTTAAGAGGATGGGAATAAATGCCATCGAGATCATGCCCTTTAATGAGTTTGAGAATAATAACAGCTGGGGCTATAACCCCAGTTATTTCCTGGCTCCGGATAAATATTATGGACCCCGCAACAGTCTCAAAGAGTTCGTGGATTCCTGTCATAGTAAAGGCATAGCGGTGATCATGGATATCGCATTGAACCATACCACGGGTCTGAATCCCCTGGCTGCCCTGTACTGGAATGCCAGTACCAGCCAGCCAGCTGCGAATAATCCCTGGCTGAATGTGACAGCGACCCATCCATTTAATGTTTTCAATGATTTCAATCACCAAAGCCCGGCGACCCAGTATTTTTTCAAAAGAGTTGTTGAACATTGGTTACAGGAATACAAGTTGGATGGTTTTCGATTCGACCTGTCCAAGGGATTTACCCAGACCAATACTTGTACTTCTCCCCAATGTAATTCCGGTTCAGAGGTCAGTAACTGGAGCAGTTATGATGCCACCCGGGTCGCCTTATGGAAAAAATATTATGATACCCTGCAGGTTAAATCGCCTGGTTCCTATGTTATCCTGGAGCATTTCGCGGACAATACGGAAGAAATGGAATTGTCCAACTATGGTATGCTGCTCTGGGGCAATATGAACTATAATTTTAATGAGGCTTCTATGGGTTATGTTGGTAATTCCAATTTTGAAGCGGGCATTCATTCGGTAAGGGGCTGGACCAATCCCCACCTGGTCACGTATATGGAAAGCCACGACGAAGAAAGAATGATGTATAAAAACCTGCAGTTTGGGAATGCATCGGGAAGTTATAATACAAAGGATTTGAGTACCGCGCTTCGACGGATTGAACAATGCGCCGCGTTTTTACTAACCATACCTGGGCCAAAAATGATCTGGGAATTTGGGGAACTGGGTTATGATTTTTCGATTAACCGCTGCGAAGATGGGACCATCAATAATAATTGCAGAACAAGTCCCAAACCCATCCGATGGGATTATTTGCAGCAAATACCCCGGCAGCGGCTTTATGATATATTCAGCAGCCTGAGTAAACTTCGTTTCCATCCCTGGTACAAGGATGCGTTTATCGCTAATAATATCAATCTTACGCGCAGTCTTGCAGGCGCTTTTAAATGGATGACGATCCGCACCGCTACCGATTCTTCCAATCTCGTGGTTGTCGGCAATTTTGATGTCAGTCCCCAATCGGGAAGTATTAGTTTCCCGCAGGCAGGCACCTGGTATGACTATCTTGAAGGAACTACATTTACAGCAACCGGCTCGGCCCAAACCCTGAACCTGCAACCCGGTGAATTTCATATCTACCTTAATCGCAACCTGGTCAATGCCGTGGTAACCCCGGTAACAAATGTCAATTCCCCGGGCTCGGAACTAGGGGTGGCTATTTATCCCAATCCAGCGGGGGATCAATCTATTCTTGAATTGAGTATTCTGCAAGCCGGTCCCGTTCAAGCCGACCTGCTGAATTGTTTGGGTCAAAAAATAAACAATCTCTTCACCGGAAACCTGGTTCCGGGAAAACATCGCCTGCCACTTCATGGTAAAATCAATAATTTGGCAGCCGGAATGTATTTTATGAGGGTGCAAAACGGCCACCGTGAAAAATTGGTGAAGGTTTTGATTCAATAGATCAAGTAAAAGGGATTATACATGGAAAAAGCATTGCAGCTGAAAACCGCGGAGCTGGAAAAAATCAGTCACCTCGATTATTTTAATATAGCCTTATCTGTTGACTGTGTCATCTTCGGTTATGATAATAAGGAGTTGAAGGTATTACTTATAAAATCCGACCTGGAAGAATTCTCCGGTCTTTATTCTTTGCTGGGTGACCTGGTAAAACCCGATGAAGACCTGGACAGTGCGCCTTACCGGGTGTTAAAAAACCGGACCGGTCTCGATGATGTTTACCTGGAGCAGGTTCATACTTTTGGCAGCATTGGCCGGCACCCCTCGGGCAGGGTTATTACCACGGCTTATTATTCCCTGATCGATATTACGCATCACAAACTCCAGCTCGATCACAATGAACTCCATTGGCATTCGGTGAACGATATCAAAAAGCTGGCATTTGATCATAAACTTATCCTTACTACCTGCCTGGAGCAATTGCGCGGGCAGATCATGGAAAATCCTGTTGCATTTAATTTATTGCAGGATAAATTTTCATTGAGAGAACTCCAGGAGGTTTACGAAGCCATATTGGGAGTAAAGCTGGACCGGCGAAATTTCAGGAAAAAGATCGCTGTCAAGGATTGGCTGCAGGACCTGAATGAAATGGAGAGGAATCTTTCACATCGCCCGGGGAAATTATATGCGTTGAAAAAACAGCACAAACGAAAAAGTTCCAAAACTGGCGCAAGCTAATGTTAAAGTGAATGACCTTTCACTAAACGTGAAGGAAGAATTATCGAACGGGGCGGGCTATTACCCTCTATTTTTTCCAGCATTCTTGCAATGGCCAGTTTTCCCAGTGCCTGGCCGTTGGTTTCTATATAAGTGATCTCGGGGTTAAATATGCCCGGTAAAAAACCATGGCTAATCGCCAGTACCGAAATATCAGTTGGAATGATCAGTCCCGATTGATGAATAGCCTTCATGGCGCCGATCAGCAGCTCGTCACTCATGCAAAAAATATGATCGGGTCTTTGTGCTTTGGATTGAAGCAGCGCCCGGTCAGTTTCTTTCCGTGCTTCTTCACTATTTCGGCAACATAAGATTTGTGTGCTGATTTTTTTCTCCTTGTCCAATACGTGTAAAAAAGCTTCTTTTCTTTTAATGGTAATGGAAAGGTCGGGGTTGCCAAACAAGCCGAGGACTCTTTTCTTTTTATATTTCAGTATCGTATAGGCAGCCAGGGTTGCAGCTTCTTCATCAGCCATGCAAATCCTATCAAAGGAGCCGGCTACGGGAACTTTATCAAAGAAAACAACGGGTATGCCTGATTGCTGGTATTTGTTGATTAGATCGATAGCCCCGCTCTGGGGCCCCAGGGAAATAAAAATACCATCCACCCGGTTATGCTTGCATAGCTTCAGGTTTTCAGCTTCCACCAGGGGATCATCCCCGGATTGGAGAATCATCAGCAAATAGCCTTTCTTCCTGGCCCCTTCCTCGACTGCTGCAATAAAGGAATCATAAAACATATTGGAGATAGCGGGTACGATCAACCCGAAAACATAACTTTTATTCAACCGGAGGTTGACTGCGTAACTATTGGGTTCATATTCCATCAGGGCCGCCAGGTCCTTTACCTTGCGTTTTGTGTTTTCCGAAATATCCGGGTGATTTTTCAGGGCTCTTGAAACCGTCGAGATGCTCAGGTTGAGCTGGGAGGAGATTTTTTTTAAAGTGGCAGGATGTCCCATTTCGCTTGTTACTCTTAAAGTTAAGAGAATATTTTTTCCACCGAAAACATTTGCGGAAATGTTTGCGAAGATTCCCGGCCACTAAAACTTTCATCAAGTGTTTTTGATACACAATTTTAAGATTACATTTATAAAGGAGGGATTGCTTTGGAAATGCAGCGATCTTTTATGTTTTACTGCCTGATTATAAGTTGATCAGGTTGAAGTAAACAGAAAAACTCCCGGCCAGCCTTATCCGCCGAAAGAAATCATCAGACCTGCCAGGGGCAGGAAACTGGCTTTAAAACAACCGATCAACTTCAAAAACGATTGCTTATGTCTGCAAAAACTCTGTTTTCTGCTTTATTATGTGCTGTTTTCGTTTTTGTCCTGCAAACTGCTTATGCCCAGGATAGAACAGTCACGGGTAAAGTCACCGATTCAAAAGACGGGTCGCCTGTTGTAGGTGCTTCTGTTCAACCCAAGGGTGGAACGACCGGCACTTCTACCCGTTCAGACGGTACTTTCAGCATTACCGTCGGATCAGGCGTTACATCCCTTATCATTTCTTCAGTGGGTTACGAGGTCAAAGAAGTTTCCATTGCGGGAGTATCAAATGTCGAAGTCTCATTTGTTCCCTCTGCAGCCTCCAGCCTGAACGAAGTGGTGGTAACGGGGTATGGCACTGCCCGGAAAAGAGATTTAACCGGTGCAGTTACTTCATTGAAAGCAAAAGATTTTAACCAGGGGGTTGTACTGGCTCCCGATCAACTCTTACAAAATAAAGTAGCCGGTCTCGAGATCACTAATAATAGTGGTCAGCCCGGTGTGGCTACTACCATTAAGATCAGGGGTAATAACTCAATCCGGGCCGTTAACAATCCTTTATATGTGATTGATGGTGTTCCCCTGGACGGTCGTTCCGCCCGCCCCAGTGTAAACCTCGGTGCCAACGGATTGGGATTTGGTACTACACCCGATGGCAACCCCCTGACTTATATCAATCCAAATGATATCGCCCAAATTGATGTATTGAAAGATGCATCTTCCGCAGCTATTTATGGATCGCGCGGAGCCAACGGTGTAATTGTAATTACTACTAAGAAAGGAGGGGCGGGTCAACCAAAACTGGAAGTCGGAACCAGTATAGGTTTTGCAGCCGGTTATATGAAACGTTATGAAACACTGGATGCCGGGCAGTTCAGGGAAGCAATTAAAAAATATGGTTTAAATACTTCACTGGATGGCGGCAAGGATGTGGATGCGTTGAAAGAGATCACCCAGGATAATCTTTCCCAGAATTATAACCTGGCCTTTAGCGGGGGCAGCGATGTGGGCCGTTTCCGGGCTTCTTTCCTGGGCTCCCGCACACAGGGTTTTATCCGGAAATCTTATTTAGATAAATACCTCGGCAGTTTCGCCGGTCAATACAAATTCATTGATAAAAAATTATCTATTGATTTTAATTTGATCGCCGGTCACACTACGGAAAACATACCCAATGTCAGTAATACGGCAGGTTCCCAGGGTAACCTGATCAGTGCTGCATTAAGCTGGAATCCTACCATGGATCTCAGGGATAATGCAGGCAATTTCATATTCCCTACAAATGGTTCAGGAAATCCATTGGCGTTGATTGATGGAATTTCTGACCTGGCCAAAGTCAACAGCTTTTTGGGAAATATTTCAGCCGGGTATAAACTACTCAACAACCTGGAATATAAATTCCTTTATGCCATCAATCACAGCACAGGCGAAAGAAATACCAATTTATACGGCTGGCTCCAGGGTTATGCAAGTTTATCAGGTTTGGGATATGGAATAAAATCTTTTGCAAAGCTAACTTCTCAAACATTTACACATACACTTAATTACAGGGCCAAGCTCACTACCAGTTTGAACCTGGATGCCCTGGCCGGTTTTGAATACTGGAAATCTGATTTCCAGAATTCATCTTTCGCAGCCGGTGGATTTAACACCAACCTGAACTATGCCACCAGGATCAATATCCCTTATACAAGCATGCTGGCCAACGGGAATACCCAATTCCCGCCTTCCACATTTGTGAACCCGCAAACCGAATTGCAATCCTATTTTGGCAGGGCTGTATTGAACTATGCCGACCGGTATATTGTTACTGCCACCATCCGTGCCGATGGCTCCAGTAAATTCGGTGAGAATAATAAATACGGCTATTTCCCCTCGGTGGCAGCCAAGTGGAATATTTTCGCTGAAAATTTCATGAAAGGCACCAGCCTTTTCTCCAACCTGGCACTGCGGGCTTCCTGGGGTATCACGGGTAACCAGGAATTCCCTGCTGGCGCATCGCAGGAACAGTTCGGATTTTCTGGTTATAATAATGCCAGCCAGCAAAACGTAGCTAACCCTGACCTGAAATGGGAAGAAACCAACTCAGTTAACGTGGGGCTGGATTTTGGTTTCAAGAATGGTAAGATCTATGGTAGCGTAGATTATTACAAAAAGAACACGACCAATATCCTGTTTCAAAGCACCGCCATTCAACCGGCACCTGCCTCTATCTATTTCATCAATATTCCCGGGCATCTTATCAATAAAGGCATAGAGTTTTTTATCGCTGCCGAATTGATCAACAGGACGGATTTTGGACTGGATGTGAACTTTAATATTTCGAACAACAAGAATTTGCTGGAGGATTTTGTTTCAGCCAACGGGGCACCGATCAGTATCCTGACCGGCCAAATCAATGGCCAGGGTGTTTCCGGAACGCTTTCCCAGATCATAACCAATAACCAACCGGTCAATGAATTTTACCTGAAGCCATTCAATGGTTTTGATGCCAATGGTATTCAGCAGATCGGCCCGGATCCCGCTTTTGCCGGTGATCCAAATCCACAGACCCTTTATGGTTTTGGAGCGAATCTCCGCTACCAGAAATTCGGTCTTACCATTAATACCGGGGGAGCGGGGGGTTATTATATCTATAATAACACAGCCACGAATATCACGAACATTTCCTCTATCGTGGGTGGCCGAAATATTGACCTGGCTGCCTATAATTCTGCTGAATTGCCGGCCAGTGCTGTGGGAGCATCGACACGTTTCCTGGAAAAAGGAAATTATTTCAAACTCCGCAACGCAACATTGCGTTATAACGTGGGCAATGTGGCTCGTTATATAAGGGATCTTAACGTTTATGTTACGGGAACCAACCTGTTTGTGATCACGAAGTTCACCGGGTTTGATCCTGAAGTGAATATTGATAAGAGCAATAATAACTACCCGTCAAGATCTATTGAATATATTCCTTACCCCACACCCAGAATGATTACGGTTGGGCTTAATTTTACCTTATAATCCTGAAATCTTAAAAATTATGAACCATAACATTAAGATAAAAGTTTCGGTACTGCTGTGTTCAATGATCGTTGTTACTGGCTGTACCAAACTGAATGAAAAGCTGGAGAGCACCCTGACCAACCAGCAAACCGCCGATGCGTTAGGTGCTTCCGGAACGGGACTTTTATTGAAGGCTGCCTATACTGATCTTACCGGTCCTCTCAATGATGTGGGCCAGTTGGTCAACCTGACCGGCAATAGTTCAGATGAATCCCTGGTTCCCACCCGGGGTGGTGACTGGGATGATAATGGTGCCTGGCGCGTAATTCACAATCATACCTGGAATGCAGACCTGGGAGCAATTCTCAACACGTTTAACAGCCTCAATAAAATCAATTTTGATGCAACTAATGTGCTGGCATTTAATCCTACGCCAGTGCAGGCAGCAGAAGCAAGGTTTCTCAGGGCATGGTGTCTCTACTACCTCGTGGATCTCTATGGCCAATACCCCATCCGGAATCCCGGTGATAACCTGTTGAATGCCCCTGAAGTCAAATCAGGAGCTGCAGCCGTTGATTTTATAATCAGCGAGCTGAATGCCATACTTGCCACACTTCCCGACGCAGCTGCGAATATGAATTACAAGGCCAATAAAGACGCTGCCCGGTTTTTATTGATGCGCTGTTATCTCAATAAGGGAGCTTTTGCCAACCGCGCCACACCCACTTTCGCTGATGCGGACATGCAACAGGTGATCACGCTCGGCAATTCGATCATGACTTCCGGCAGGTATTCATATACTCCTAATTTCTTTGACAATTTTAGCCCGGATAATAATGTAAAATCCCGGGAAGGAATTTTTGCATATGAAAATACCGGCGGTGTTTCAACCGGTAACCTGGATGTGCGTTCCTTCTGGTACAGAACCCTGCATTATAACCAGTATACTCCTAAAAATCCCAATGCCGGCTGGAATGGATTTTCCACAGTAGCTGAATTCTATAATACATTCGGAATTGCCGGAACACCCACCCAAACACCTGCTGATACTTTATTGGATCAGCGTATTGGCGGAAGATTTTACAGGGGCTCTACCGATGTATCCGGTATTCGCCCGGGATTGATGATTGGTCAGCAGTACAACGAAAATGGTGTAGCACTAAGAGATAGGAAAAACCCTTCCAACCCATTGATCTTTGATCCACTTATCGGTCCCGGTATGATTGAAACTGTGGCCAGCCGGGAGGAAAGGACAGGTATCCGCGTAGTGAAATATCCCCCCGATCATGTTAATTTCGATGGATCCGCCGGGAACGATGTTATCTTATTCCGCTATGCAGATGCGGTACTGATGGTTGCAGAAGCCATGATGCGCAAAGCCACACCGGACAATGCAGGAGCACTTGCAATGGTCAATGCCCTGAGGGCTGCCCGCGGCGCTGCCCCGCTTCCCTCGATGACATTAGTCAATACTACCAACCATTTTGATCCGCTCACCCTGCTGGCAGAAAGAGGTCGTGAAATGTATTGGGAATATGTTCGCCGCACAGACCTGATCCGATTTGGCGTGTTCCTGAAACCCTGGCCTTATAAACCCACCAGTGAAGCCAAACATCTTTTATTCCCGATACCATCCCAGGCATTGGCAGCTAACCCCAACCTGGAACAAAACCCGGGATATTAATTTTTTCGAGCAAGCAGTTAGCAATGTTAGCAATTCAAGAAGCCATTTTCCAATGGCTTCTTTGTTTTACATGGTTCTGCAGTAAATGAAATAGATTTGAGTATGCTGTCCCGTTCAAACCCGGAGAATGAAAAACTGCTGTATTGGCCTGCCCTGCTCTGCCTTTTATTATTCTTATCCTGCCGCAGCCGGGATAAGAATGAGCCACTTTTTTCCCTGATGGAGAATACCGGGATTCATTTTATCAATACCGTGGAAGATGGAGCCAAGGATAATAGTTTTTTGTTCCGGAATTTTTATAACGGGGGCGGTGTAGCGATCGGGGATATTAATAATGACGGGTTGGCCGATATTTTTTTTACCTCCAATGCCGGTGCCAACAAGCTTTACCTGAATAAAGGCAATTTTAAGTTTGAAGATATTTCTGAGAAAGCCGGGATCCTTAGCGATGATAAATGGAATACCGGGGTGGTCTTTGCCGATGTCAATGCCGATGGCTGGCTGGATATTTATGTTTGTTCCTCGGGGCATATGAGTACCGGAAACCGCAAAAACAAACTCTATATTAATAATCGCCAGCTTGGTTTTGCCGATTCAGCAGCGGCATACGGGCTGGATATTTCCGCCTATACCACGCAGGTTTCTTTTTTTGATTATGACAGGGACGGGGACCTGGATTGTTTCATGATCAACAATAGCCCTATTCCTGTTAACCAGCTTGATTTTTCCAATAAAAGAGACCTGCCGGATAAGGATTGGCCGGTAGCCGATTTTTTAAAAGGCGGAGGAGATCATTTATTCCGCAATGATAATGGCCGTTTTGTGGAAGTTACAAAGGAAGCCGGTATACATGGCAGCCTGATCAGTTTTGGACTGGGTGTTTCCGTGGGAGATATCAATGATGATGGCTGGCCCGATGTATTTGTAGCGAATGATTCCTACGAAAGGGATTATTTATACATCAACCAGGGGGATGGCACATTTAAAGACGAACTCACCAGTTGGATGCAGCATGTGAGCTTCTCCTCGATGGGAGCTGATATTGCCGATATCAATAATGATGGTTACCCGGATTTATTTACGACGGATATGTTCCCGCTTGATCATCACCGCCTGAAGACCATGGGTGCTTTTGACAACGTGGATCTTTTTAACGCCAAGCTCCGTGCCGGGTTTTATTACCAGTACCCGGTCAACAGTTTGCAGTTGAATAATAAGAACGGTATGTTCAAGGATATTGCCCGCTACAGCGGTATACCGGCTACCGACTGGAGCTGGGGCGCCCTGATTTTTGACATGGACAATGATGGCTGGAATGATATACTGGTTTGCAATGGTGTTAACCGGGATGTGACGAATTTGGATTTCATGAATTTTTTCGCAGATGAAGTTTACCAGAAAATGGTGATGACCGGTCAAAAAAAAGAAATAGACCAGTTATTGAAACAGATCCCGAGGACAGCCCTGCCTAATAAAATATTCAGGAATAATAAGGATCTGCGTTTTTTGGATATGGGAGAACAATGGGGCCTGGGACAAAACAGCTTTTCCAATGGCGCCGCTTATGGAGATCTTGATAATGATGGGGACCTGGACCTGGTGATCAGCAATGAAAACCAGCCTTCCTTCATTTACCGGAACAATTCCCGCGAGAAAAACAATCATCATTATATTGGATTTTCGCTGCAGGGCAAAAATCAAAACCCCTTTGCCATTGGAACCAAAATAAAATTATACGGGGGCGGACAAACCTGGCTTAGGGAACAAGTTCCCAGCCGGGGCTTTCAATCTTCCGTGGACTACAAGATCCTTGTGGGGTTAGGAGATATTACCCAAGTAGACTCTGTTGTCGTTATATGGCCCGGCCAAACACTTACAGTATTGAAAAATCCCGGCATCGACCAGGTACACCAATTAAAGGAACCGATCGAAGGTCCTCCTGCTATTCATTCAGCACCAGATCTGACAGATACTTTTTTTGAACCCCTGGCTTCTTCATTTGACAAGCATGTAGAGGATGATGTGATTGATTTTTATGCAGAGCGAAATATACCCCGGCTGCTTTCCCGTGAAGGGCCTAAAGCTGCAGTTGCTGATGTGAATGCCGATGGCCTGGAAGATGTTTATATTGGCGGTACTCCCGGCCATCCCGGTCAATTATACCTGCAGGATGAAAGAGGAACATTTAAGAAGAAAGTGGAAAAAGCATTTCTTCCCTTTTCCGATTTTGAGGATGCTGCGGTCTTGTTCTTTGATGCAGACAGGGATAATGATCCCGATCTACTGGTCTGCCCCGGTGGCAACACCGCAGGCATCAACAGCCGCCAGCTTCAACTCCGCTTTTTCCGGAACGATGGCCAGGGCAATTTTTCTATCGATGTCAATGCCTTTCCCAACACCCAGGCCAATATTTCCGTTGCTATCGATTACGATTTTACAGGAGATGGTTATCCTGATTTATTTATCGGGGGACGAAATCATACCGGCGTGTATGGCAAGGATCCCAACAGCTATCTCTTTGTCAACGATGGCCAGGGTCATTTCACAGATAAAACCAATAGTCTTCATCCGGAGATATCGCAGATCGGGATGGTTTGTGGCGCAACCTGGGCCAACCTGGCCGGCGACGGGAAAAAAGAGCTGGTGATTGCCGGCGAGTGGATGAGTCCCCGTGTTTTTTCGGTTACCCCAAACCGGTTTGAAGAAATAAATACCAATCTGAGCCAGCTTTTCGGTTGGTGGCAAACCATTTCAACTGCTGATGTAAACGGGGATGGGAAAGAAGATTTATTATTGGGCAATATAGGTGAAAATTTCTA
>DASUMO010000077.1:0-9022 GCA_036277695.1 Chitinophagaceae bacterium | reverse complement strand
GGGCCTGTGAACAGGGAGGAGCCCGAACCGTAGTTTTTAATGTTGCGGGCATTATAAAATTGAAAACACCTTTAATCATACGGGCGCCTTATATCACCATTGCGGGACAAACCGCGCCGGGTGATGGCGTATGCGTGGCGGGTGAAAGCGTCTGGATCAATACCCATGATGTAATTATCCGTTTCATGCGTTTCCGCCGGGGTGAGACCTGGGTGGGAAGAAGGGATGATGCGATCGGGGGTAATCCCATCGGGAATATTATGATTGATCATGTCTCAGCCAGCTGGGGCCTGGATGAGAACATGAGCATGTATCGTCATATGTATAATGACAGCACGGGTGCGATCGAACAAAAATTACCTACGGTAAATATTACCATACAAAATTCAATCTTCGCCGAGGCACTCGATACCTGGAACCATGCTTTTGGCAGCACGCTGGGAGGTGAGAATTGCACCTTCATGCGCAATCTCTGGGCCAATAATGCCGGCAGGAATCCTTCCATAGGCTGGTATGGCATATTCAATTTTGTAAATAATGTGGTGTTCAACTGGGTGCATCGTTCAATTGATGGAGGAGATTACAGGGCTCAATTCAATATCATCAACAATTATTTTCAGCCCGGACCCGCTACTCCAAAAAATAATGTAGGGCACCGGATCCTTAAACCGGAGAGCGGCCGAAGCAAATTGAAATACCATGTCTATGGAAGGGCCTATGTAAATGGTAATATTATGGAAGGTTATCCTGAAATAACCCGTGATAACTGGAAGGGTGGTGTACAGGTGGAAGACCTTCCGGATGCCGGTGAATACATGGGGGATATGAAATGGACCAAACCCCTGCCTATGCCCCCGCTCACCATTATTCCTGCTAATGATGCAAAACAGTATGTGCTGGCCAATGCCGGGGCTACTTTACCTAAAAGAGATGCGGTGGATACCCGGATTACCGAACAGGTAAGAACCGGAAAAATTGCATATAAGGATGGAGTAAAGTTGCCGGAATCACAATTCAAACATCGCCGCCTGCCTATCGATTCCTATAAGCAGGGGATTATTACCGAAGTAAGCCAGGTTGGCGGCTATCCCGAATACAAAGGCAATCCTTACCGGGACAGCGATGGCGATGGAATGCCGGATGAATGGGAAACGAAGAATGGATTGAATCCAAACCAGGCAGCCGATGCCAGCCACTATGCCCGGAATAAATCAGGCTATACCAATATTGAAGAATGGCTCAATAGCGTGGTCAACCTGCAACAGGTAAAGCCGGCAAAAAGTTTTTAATTTAATACAAGGATTAAAATGATATTGCCAGGTGATACAAACAGCAGCTTTACCGCTTTTTATAGTTATCAGGATTCTTTGCCAGAGGAAAAACCTTTGCGCGTTTCTTGTAATAGGTGCTGCCCTCCTGGTCATATCTCCAATAGCTCTTGCACAAAAAGCACAAAAGCCATTGCCACCTGTATCGCAGGTCAATGGTAAGCTGGTGTATAGTCCTGATTCTTTGGGCAACCGGGTCCCGGATTTTTCCTGGTGTGGTTATCAGGCCGGTGAAGCACCTGTCCCGGATCTGCCTGTAAAAATTACCGTTCCCTTGAAGGAAGGGGATGCCACTTCCAGGATACAGGCGGCAATTGATTACCTGGGCCAGTTGCCCGCCGATGCAAGGGGATTCCGCGGCGCCATCCTTTTGCAGAAAGGAACCTATATCGTCGGGGGATACCTGCGTATTCATCAGTCGGGAATCGTATTGCGCGGAAGTGGTTCACAGCAGGGTGGCACTACTATCCTTGGTACAGGCAAACACCGCATGCCGCTTATCAATATAGGTGGTAAGGATGACAAAATCTTAAAGGCACCGGTAAAAATTACCAACGATTATGTGCCGGTGAATGCCAATAACGTACACGTCATGTCCACGGATCAATTGAAGACGGGTGATAATGTCCTTATTACCCGTCCTTCCACCAGGGAATGGATTGATGACCTGGGTATGGCGCATTTTGGAGGCGGCATTACTTCATTAGGATGGAAGCCTGGTCAGCGTGATATAATATGGACCAGGACCATTACTGCTGTAAAAGACAATCGTATTTATTTTGATGCACCGCTGGGTACCGCACTGGAAAAAAAATATGGCGGTGGTTTTCTTTCGGTATTCAGCTGGCCGGGAAGAATTGCCAATGCTGGCGTTGAAAATCTCCAGTTGATTTCCGCCTATGATAGCTCGAATGAGAAAGACGAACAACATTGCTGGATGGCTATCACGATTGACAATGCCATCGATTGCTGGGTACGACAGGTGGGTTTCAAACATTTTGCCGGCAGTGCTGTGGCAGTGTACAGGAATGCTTCGAGGGTTACTGTTGAAGACTGTATTTCACTGGAGCCAGTTTCCGAGATCGGGGGAGAAAGGAGAAATACTTTTTTTACAGAAGGGCAGCAAATTCTTTTTCAGCGTTGTTACGCCGAAAAAGGTATTCACGATTTTGCCACGGGTTTTTGCGCAGCAGGCCCCATAGCATTTGTACAGTGTGAATCCAGGCAGGCTCTTGATTTTAGTGGTGGTATTGATAGCTGGTCTTCGGCCGTTTTATTTGATATTGTAAGCATTGACGGGAATAGCATTCGTTTCAGGAATCGCGGCCAGGATGGGCAGGGTGCAGGATGGAATATTGCTAATGGGGTATTGTGGAATTGCAGTGCCGCCAGGATTGATTGTTATAAACCTCCCGGTGCGCAAAACTGGGCCTTTGGTTCCTGGAGCCAGTTTTCAGGTGATGGATATTGGGGCGAGTCAAATAATAATATCGAACCAAGAAGTTTGTATTATGCCCAACTAAAAGAAAGACTGGGTCCGGCACTGGATAACAGGGTCCAGGTAATGCAGGTTGAAACAGAAGCCAGCAGCAGCCCTTCGGTGGAAACCGCGGAGTTGCTCACCAAACTGGCCAGCCAGCCGGCAAAATCCCTGCTGGACTTTATCCGCAGTGCTTCACTGCGCCACCCCATTTCCCTGGATGCAAAAGACAGCAAAACCATTGATAATGTAAAATTCTCTTCGGCTCAACAGCCCTTATTGCCACCTGCACTCCTGGTGCAGAATGGATGGTTGGTTAGAGGAAATGCGTTGTTAGCAGGAGGACGCATCAATGTTCCCTGGTGGAGCGGCAGTGCCCGGCCTTATGCGGCCAAAAATATGGGCATGGCCATTACCCGCTTTGTTCCCGGTAAAACAGGAAGGGGATTGACGGATTTACTCGAAGAAGTAACCGACAGCATGAGGTTGAAGAATATTATAGTCCTGGATCATAACTATGGACTTTGGTACGATAGACGAAGAGATGATCACCAGCGGGTCCGGCGCATGGACGGGGATGTATGGGCACCTTTTTATGAATTGCCTTTTGCACGCAGCGGAAAAGAACTGGCCTGGGATGGGCTTAGCAAATATGACCTGAGCAAATTCAATGTATGGTACTGGGACCGCCTCCGTCAATTTGCAGGGCTGGCAGATCAAAAAGGACTCTTGCTGATCCAGCAACATTATTTCCAGCATAATATTATCGAAGCAGGTGCGCATTATGCAGATTTCCCCTGGCGACCGGCCAATAATATCAATAATACCGGCTTCCCTGAACCTCCCAATTATGCAGGGGATAAACGCATTTTTATGGCCGAACAATTTTATGATACCACTCATCCTATCCGGCGCGACTTACACCGGAAATATATTTACCAGTGCCTGGACAATTTTGCCGCCAACAATGGAGTGATACATATGATCAGTGAAGAGTATACAGGTCCCCTGCATTTCGTACAATTCTGGCTGAATACTATCCGCCAATGGCAAAATGAAAAAGGGAAAGATCCTCTTATAGCGCTTAGTGTTACAAAAGATGTGCAGGATGCAGTCCTCGCTGACCCTGCCTTTGCTTCGTTGGTTGATATCATTGATATCAAATACTGGCATTACCAGGCTGATGGATCAGTTTATGCACCAAAAGGCGGACAAAACCTTGCACCCCGCCAGCATGCACGCCTCTTGAAACCAAAGAGCAGCTCACCCAAACAGGTTTACCGGGCTGTTGCAGAATATAAACGTCTTTATCCCGGCAAGGTCGTTCTGTATTCAGCAGATGGATGGGATCGTTTTAGTTGGGCCGCAATGATGGCAGGGGCATCCTTACCTATGATGAAAATAAAGGATACCGCATTTTTGAAAGCGCTGGCTATGATGAAACCGGTTTTTAATGAGAAGGATAAGCAGTGGATCCTGTACAGCGAGAAGGCTGGATATATAGTGAGCACGGCGGAGGCCGATAAACTGGTGATTGATCTTTCTAAAGAAAGCGCAGTTTTTAACATTCATTGGTTCGAAGTCACAGGTGGAGAAATGCAGACGATAAAAAAAGATATCAGTGGCGGTAAAATCATCTCCCTGGACAAGCCCGGTAAAGGAAACTGGATTCTATGGTTGAGGAAAAAATAAGTAATGATTGGAAAAAAGATCATACCTGTTATCATTGGTTTACTATTCACGCTGGGTGCCACAGCCCAGGAGTCATCCTTGAAATGGTTGAAGATTTCATCCAAGGGCAGGTATTTTCAAACATCTGATGGCAAGCCTTTTTTCTGGTTGGGCGATACAGGCTGGTTACTGTTTTCCAAATGTAACCGCGAGGAAGCGATCCAATACCTTGACCTCCGCAGGCAGCAGGGATTTAATGTGATCCAGGTGATGCTAATCCACGATCTCAAAAACGCGATCAATAAATATGGTGATACGGCATTGGTCAATGCTGACCTCTCCCGGCCAAACATAAAAGAAGGAACTGATTTCAATAACCCGGCTGCCTATGATTTCTGGGATCATGTGGATTTTATCATTGATGAGGCAGCGGTCAGAGGTATTTATATGGCCCTGGTCCCGGTATGGGGATCTAATGTAAAGGATGGTAAGGTCAGCCTGGGTCATGCCACTTCTTATGCATCATTCCTGGTTGAACGATTCAAACATAAGCCCAATATAATATGGCTTAATGGAGGGGATATAAAAGGCAGTGATGGAATGAATGTCTGGAAAACAATGGGCGTGGTAATCAAGAAAAATGATCCCCAGCACCTGATGACTTTTCATCCCCGTGGCCGTTATTCTTCCTCGGAATGGTTTCATTCAGAATCCTGGCTGGATTTTAATATGTTTCAAAGCGGTCACCGCAACTATGCCCAGGATACAAGTCAAAATGAAAAAAATCATTTTGGCGAGGATAACTGGCGCTATGTACAAGCGGATTACCGGCTAAAACCAGTAAAACCCACCCTGGATGGCGAACCTTCTTATGAAAATATCCCGCACGGATTGCATGATAGCCTGCAACCCCGCTGGACTGCTGCCGACCTCCGCCGTTATGCTTACTGGAGCGTTTTTGCAGGCGGCGCCGGGTTCACTTATGGAGAAAATGCCGTCATGCAGTTTCATAGCCGTGGTGATAAGGATGCCAACTTTGGGGTGAACAATAACTGGAAACAAACCATGACTGCCCCGGGCGCAGAGCAAATGCAATGGCTCAGCCGCCTGGTCTTATCTTCCAAATCCTATTTTGACAGGGTGCCGGCCCAGGAGATCCTGGTGGCGAATAGCGGCCAAAAATATGAGTACCTGCTTGCAACAAAGGGTAAGCGCTTTGCAATGGTCTATACTCATTTGGGAAATTCTTTCCAGGTTGCAATTCCCAAACTCAGGTTCAAACCCATTAGCGCCACCTGGTATGATCCCAGGACAGGTGAAAGAACAGGTATTGTTTTCAGCAATAAGAAGAAAATTATTTCATTCGATCCACCAGGCGAACCAGCGCCTGGTAATGATTGGGTGCTCATTCTTGAATAAGCAATTTGAAAAAAACGGGTATCATATTATTCATCCTTCTTTTGCTCTCCTGTAGTAACCGGGCTTATCTTTTCACGTCCTTCCGGGAACCCGCCCAGGATGGTCTTCGCCTGTTGTATAGTTATGATGGATACCAGTGGAAAGATTGCGGCCATATTTTTTTGAAACCAGCCGTGGGCAATCAAAAAGTAATGAGGGACCCTTCCATGGTAAAGGGTCCCGATGGAATTTTTCACCTGGTATGGACCAGCAGCTGGCGGGGTGATAAAGGTTTTGGCTATGCTTCTTCACCCGACTTGCTCCACTGGAGTGAGCAAAAGCTTATACCGGTAATGCAGAATGAACCCACTACGGTTAATGTTTGGGCACCGGAGTTGTTTTATGATGATGAGACCGGTGACTATATTATTATATGGGCTTCCTGCATACCCGGTCGTTTTGAACGGGGTATTGAAGAGGATAGTAATAATCACCGGATGTATCGTACCACTACAAAGGATTTTCAGTCCTTTACACCCACCGCACTTTTTTTCGATCCCAAATTCAGCGTAATTGATGCGGTAATCGTGAAGCGAAAGCAAAATGATTATGTACTCGTATTAAAAGATAATACAAGGCCTGAACGGAATATTAAAGTGGCTTTTGGCAAATCACCGCTCGGTCCATGGGAAAATATTTCAAAACCATTTTCCGATTTCTTCACTGAAGGGCCAACTGTAGTAAAGTTGAAAGATGAGTGGTTGATCTATTTTGATTCCTACCAGAAGAAAATCTATGAAGCGGTTGTTACAAATGATTTTGTGCAATTCAATAATGTAACAACAACAGTGAATGTGCCGGAAGGACATAAACATGGAACCATTGTACCGGTTAAGAAAAAAATTGTAAAAAAATTACTAAAGAACATCGGGGGTAAACCATGAAAAATGTTTTTGTCATATTAATGACAGCTATGATCTGCTGTACTGCAACTGTTGCCCAGGACACCGTTCGTTATGTTGGCAAGACCTTATCCAATGTGGATTATCATCATGGACAATTGCAACCCGTGGCAGGAGTTCATAATATCCAGACCATGCGTGCCCATCGTACGGATACCGGGGCTGCGGGCTGGACCTATAACCATGCTCCCATGCTTGCCTATTGGAATAAGCGATTTTACCTCGAGTACCTGGCAAATCCGGTTGGGGAACATGTGCCGCCGGGACAAACCCTTTTGCAAATTTCAGCAAATGGTTATGATTGGTCCTATCCTTATGTAGTGTTCCCTCCTTATAAAATTCCGGATGGCTTTGTAAAACCAGGAAAAAAAGATACCGCCAGGAATAACTATGCTGTCATGCACCAGCGGATCGGTTTTTATATTTCAACCTCTAACCGGTTGTTTGCCCTGGCTTATTATGGAATCGTATTGGGCGAAAAAGATGATCCCAATGACGGCAATGGCATCGGGCGGGTGATCCGGGAGGTGAAACCGGATAACAGTTTTGGCCCTATTTACTTTTTACGCTATAATCATTCATTCAATGAAAAAAACACGACCTACCCTTTTTATAAATCCTCGCCGGATAAAGGATTGATCGCTGCCTGTGAAGAGATCTTGAAAACTCCTTTACTCATGATGCAAACAGTGGAGGAAGCTGACCGTAACGATCCGTTGATCCCTTTGCAGAAAGATTTTAAGGCATTTAATTATTATCACCTGCCCAATGGACATGTAGTGGGGCTCTGGAAATATGCGCTTACAAGTATCAGTAAAGATGAAGGTAAAACCTGGCAATATAATCCCCTGCGGGCACCAGGTTTTGTGAATGCCAATGCCAAGATCTGGGGACAAAGGACCAGCGATGGTAAATATGCAACGGTTTATAACCCGGCTGAATTCCGCTGGCCGCTTGCGATAAGTGTAAGTGATAATGGGCTGGTCTATAAGAACCTTTTACTGGTAAACGGGGAAATATCCTCGATGCGTTATGGCGGTGCATATAAAAGTTATGGGCCGCAATACGTGAGGGGTATCCAGGAAAAAGAAGGTGTGCCGCCGGGAGGAAATATGTGGGTGAGCTATAGCATGAATAAGGAAGATATCTGGGTAAGTAAGATTCCTGTTCCCATAAAGGAGAAAGTAAGTATCCATCCGCATGATGATTTCAGTAAGGCAAAAGGGGAGGAGGTATTAAATGAGTGGAATATATTTAGTCCGCTTTGGTGCCGGGTACAGGAGGAAACAGTGAATAATCAAAAGTCCCTGGCTTTGCATGACAGTGACCCTTTTGACTATGCAAAAGCGGAGAGGGTTTTTCCTGTTTCAAAAAAAATTGCCCTGGAATTTGCAATCACTCCCGCGCAGCATAGTTATGGCGATCTGCAGGTTGAGCTGCTGGATAGGAAAGGCATAGCCTGTTTGCGCCTGGAATTGGATTCCGCAGGTTCGATCCTTACCAAGCAGGGTTACCGGAATAAATCATTGGGTAAATACAGCGCCGGTGAAAGGTTGAGTTTCAAAATCGAGCTCAATACAACGACCCGTTTTTATACAATTAGTATAAATGGAAAACCTGCTTCCAATAACCTCTGCTTTGCACCTGTGGAATCGGTGGAGCGAATTGTCTTCCGCACCGGCACCGTACGCCGTTTTCCTGATGCGGATACGCCTACTGATCAAAATTATGACCTACCCGGTGCGGAGAGGAAAGACAAGGAAGCGGTATATTTTATTCATTCACTGAAAACATCTGCGGCTCGATAATGTCCATGTATAGATCCATTGCCATACCTGTCTTTGTGCTCGGTTTCATTTCTGGCATCTATGGGCAAAGCACCCTGAAAAAACCCTTGCTGCTGAAACATGCTTCATTTAAACATTATGTTGATTACTTCAATAAGATGGAGGATGAGAATATCCGCCAGGCCATACCCAATGACAGTGCCTGGAACTGGATGAAACGAAATATCCCCTTATTTGAATGTCCCCAGCAGAATTTTGAAGAAATGTTTTATTATCGCTGGTGGACCCTTCGCAAGCATATCAAGAAAACAGAACAGGGATTTGTTTTTACCGAGTTTTTAGTGCAGCGTTCCTATGCGGATAAGTATAACCTGATCTCCAGTGCGCTGGGACATC
>DASUMO010000076.1:0-15073 GCA_036277695.1 Chitinophagaceae bacterium | reverse complement strand
AGAAACAAATCACAAATAAATTGCAAGAACCAAGCTTCAATGTAAAAGCTTGCGGCTCGCAGCTCACAGCTCACAGCTCGATTTTTTGACGAGGTTGTTATTGGGAGAGTTTAGCACCACAAAGGGCGCAGAGCAGCGCGAAGGACACAGGGATAACAAAAGATCCAAGCTCGAAGCTCTACCGGTCCTAAGAAGGTTTGCCACTGACATAAGGATTCCCCTTCACATAAAACCGATATGGCCATAAAGCGTGGGGGCCTGCATAATCCACCCCAATCCGTGGAGAGCTGCCGATTTGTTTAGGGTTCAGGACAAACCCATCCTCTGCCAGGAAGAGCTGCCGGCTCAGCAGTGAAATTCCCGAATGGGTGGTATGGATACCCATGGCCTTTGAAACATTGCCCGGGCCCCGGGTGAGTGTATGATCAGCTTGTTTTTTCCCGGTGCGTTCCTGCATTAACGTTATGCCCTTCAATGGTTCAAGTGCCCTGATTAATATCGCATGCGGAATATCTTTTCCGTGAGTGACCACATTAAAAAGATGGTGGATCCCATAACAGAGGTAAACATAGGCGGCGCCGCCTTCAGCATACATAATTTCATTGCGCGCCGTACGTCGTCCGCCCCATGCATGGGAGGCCCGGTCAATCATGCCTTCATAGGCTTCCACTTCCACGATTCGTCCGGCTGTTGTTTTATCATCCCATTTTGTCACCAGTACTTTGCCCAGTAGTTCTTTGGCAATCTTTACAACATTATCCCTTTGATAAAATGGCAATGGTAGCTTTTGCATATTGATATTCCTGAAGTGGGAGGTCTGAGGTCCGAGGTCTGAAGTCTGATTTTGTCAGTTATAAAATGTTGTTCTCCGACTTCTTACATCCGACTCCCGGCTTCATGCTTCCGGCCCCTGAGATTCAGTCTCCAACCCGATTCTTTATATTTACCCTTTAAATTAATGTTTTGCTGAAAGAAATCGTTATTGCCTTTCAATCCTGGGCCGAAGCGCATGAGTTTATCCGCCAACACCGCTTCTGGAAATGGATCATCGGACCAGGTATCCTTTATACGATACTCTTTATTGCAGGCATGATCATATTCTGGCGCTCTGCCGACAGCGCTGTTTCATGGGCCAGTAACCAGCTCCGGATCGAACCCTGGCTGCAACAGAAAAGAAGTGAATGGCTGAGCTTTTTTTTCCTGATGACCGGCATGATGCTGCGGCTGGTCATGGTACTCTTCTATTTTTCTTTATTCAAATACCTGATCCTGATCATTGGCTCACCGGTATTCGCTTACCTGAGCGAAAAAACAGAAGCGATTATTGAGAACCGGGAACATTCTTTCAATTGGGGAGAGCTACGAAAAGATTGTGCCAGAAGCATAAAACTGGCATTGCGCAATTGTTTGTGGCAAACATTTTACCTGTTTACGCTGATCCTCTTATCCCTGGTACCCGTGGTTGGCTGGATCACACCCGTGATCGCCCTGATGCTGGAATTTTATTACTATGGTTTTTCCATGCTGGACTATAGTCTTACCCGCAACCAATTCAGTCCTTCCCAAAGCCTGCACTTCATCGGTCGGCATAAAGGCCTGGCCATCAGTAATGGATTTTTATTTTACCTGATGCATGCGGTCATCATCTTTGCACCGGCTTACGCGATCATCGCCGGAACTTTAACGGTCCATAAAGTAAAAACCAGCTGATATGGGAACCGTTTACCTGATTCCTTCACTATTGCATGAAGAAGGGTTGGAAACACTGCCTGCTTACCTTTTGACTGCCATAGAAAAATGCGAAGTTTTCTTTGTAGAAAATGAAAGGACGGCCCGTCGTTTCCTGAAAACACTTAAAAGGGAAATCGTAATTGATGCGTATGAATGGCATACCATCACCGGGACTGCGGAGCTGGGTCTTCTGTTCCGCCAAAAATTAAAGCAGGAAAAAACAATCGGTATTATTTCAGAAGCAGGTTGTCCCGGAATTGCTGATCCCGGACAGGCACTGGTTGAAATTGCACAACAAATGGATGCAGTGATAAAACCCCTCGTAGGCCCCAATTCCATCCTGCTGGCGCTGATGGCCAGCGGTATGAACGGGCAGCAGTTTTCTTTCCTGGGTTATTTACCCATCGATAACCAGCAAAGGATAAAAGCAATCCGGGAACTGGAAGCAGAATCTGTAAAAAAAAATGCCACACAAATTTTTATTGAAACACCCTATCGGAATAACCAGCTGCTTGAAGCCTTGCTCAAAACCTGCAGGTCTTCCACCCGGCTCTGTATCGCGGCAGACCTGACCGGGCAAAAGGAATGGATCAAGACCAAAACAATCGGCGACTGGCAAAAAGATAAGCCTGATATCCATAAGCGCCCGGCTATTTTCTTATTGCTTGGTTCCTAGTTTAAAAGTCATAATTAAAAAGTAAAAGGTCAAACGAAAATTCCCACCTTCGCGAACAAGCACAACTCACGACTCCCATTCACCATTCACTATTCACCATTCACTTTCTCAACTCACCATTCACCATCACTACTCCCCCATCGACACAATGCTATCAACTATATATTTCGTATTGCCCCGCCAGGGAATGATACCGTGGTATTCCTTATAGTGAAGGTCAAATCGTTTACCACTGTTGGCGGAAAGAATTTCGTAGACTTTTTTATTGTTGATCGAAAACTCGAACTCATAGGACTGGATGGCACCGGGTACCCTGCTTCGGTATCCTTCCTGGATCAGCTTTCCCTCATAGGTCTTGAAAATATTTCCTTTGCGAACGGCATAATTCAGGTGTCCGCTTTTCACCCCTTCCCCAAAAACATAATAAAACCTGAAATAAAAAAAACCGGCAAGTCCCAGAATTAACAAGATCAGGATGATTCGCATAAACCTCCTGAAACCTGATTTCCTTCCCCGCCCGCCTGTTACTAACGACTGTTCCTGTTGTGTGAGATTTTCCTGACGCATAAGGAGTTTTTATAACAAAAAATTTATGCCCCTACATAAATTATTATCATACATTTGTACCCAATTTACAACTAGTTTGTCAAGGTGACCAATATTCTGACACATACTAAACAGTTCGCTTTTCATGCACCGATTACTTGCGGGGTTTACTCTGTAGGTTTCGATGTATTTACTTTCTCACGCCCCCGACGTCGCCCTGTATGCTGACAGGACGAACCCTTCACCATGGTCCCTGTCAGTGAACTCCTCCCGTAAAGAATTTATCCCAGGACTGGTGAACCGTATCATATAACTTTTAGCGACGTGGACAATCAAAATATTATTATCAGGGTAGCGACTGCATCCGATAAGATTTATTCGAAAACGATTACCGATGAAATGGAGGCTTCGGCAGCCGCCCGCGGCACCGGCATAGCCAAACGAAGCCCCGAATATATTGAACAAAAGATAGATGAGGGCAAGGCCGTTATTGCCGTTACTGACCAGAATGAATGGGTGGGTTTTTGCTATATCGAAACCTGGGGTCATGGTGAATATGTGGCCAATTCCGGTTTGATCGTAGCCCCGGCCTATAGGAAAAGCGGGGTGGCAAAATCCATCAAGCAAAAAATCTTCAACCTCTCCCGCCAGAAATATCCTGAGGCCAAGATCTTTGGGCTTACCACGGGTCTTGCAGTAATGAAGATCAACAGTGACCTGGGATATGAGCCGGTAACTTATTCCGAGCTTACCCAGGATGAGGCTTTCTGGGCCGGTTGCAAAAGCTGTGTGAACTACGAGATCCTGATGAGCAAGGACCGGAAAAACTGCATGTGTACCGCCATGCTCTACGATCCGAAAGACCATTATGAACCGGAAGAGACCAAGGAGTTTTTCAAGGAAAATGTGAAAGGGTTCGAGCGCCTGTTGCGTTTCAAACAATGGAAGTTGCTGAAACCATTCCTGAAAAAAGAAAAGAACGGAAATGGTGGCGGCAAGCCCAAATCCTTATTACATTATTTCTTTAATTTTTAAATACATGATCCCGGTAACCGGGAGAATGTGCGCGGCTATAACGAAAGCAATAATGACAACCGATCAATCGAATCCATCTCAGAATCCTTCCCTGGCCAGGGGTGAGGGAAAAAAAATCGTGCTCGGCTTTAGTGGCGGGCTGGATACCTCGTTTTGTGTAAAATATCTTACAGAAAACCTGGGATATGAAGTTCATAGTATCATTGTAAATACGGGCGGCTTCACCGATGAAGAATTAAAACAGGCAGAAGAGCATGCCTATAAGCTCGGCGTAAAAACACACAAAACGGTCAATGCTGTAAAAAGTTATTACGATAGTATCATCAAATACCTGGTATACGGCAATGTCTTAAAAAATAATACTTACCCGCTTAGCGTAAGCGCTGAAAGACTGAGCCAGGCGCTGCATATTGCCGAACACGCAAGGGATCTGAGAGCCGATGCAGTAGCCCATGGCAGCACCGGAGCCGGTAATGACCAGGTGCGTTTCGACATGATCTTTCATATCATGATTCCCGGTATCGCCATCATCACACCCATCCGGGATCTCAAACTAAGCCGGGAAGAAGAGATCATTTACCTGAAGGAAAAGGGCGTGGAAATGAATTTTGAGAAAGCGCTTTACTCCATTAATAAAGGCCTATGGGGTACCAGCGTGGGCGGTAAAGAAACACTTTCTTCTAAAGGCATGTTACCGGAAGAAGCCTGGCCCACCCAGGTCAGTAAAACCGGAACAGAGGAAATAAAACTTCATTTTGAAAAAGGCGAACTTAAAAAAATAAACGATACAAAATTTAAACATCCCGCCGATGCCATACAGTACCTGCAAACAATAGCCGGGCCTTATGGAATAGGCCGCGATATCCATGTGGGCGATACGATTATCGGGATCAAAGGCCGCGTAGGTTTTGAGGCCGCGGCGCCGATGGTAATCCTGAAAGCGCATCATGCACTGGAAAAACATGTGCTGAGCAAATGGCAGCTACAGTGGAAGGATCAGCTGGCACAATTCTATGGCAACTGGCTGCACGAAGGCCAGATCCTTGACCCGGTGATGCGTGATATGGAAGCTTACCTGGAAAGCAGCCAGCGGAATGTAACAGGTGATGTCTTTGTTCAATTGATGCCTTATCGTTTCCAGGTCATCGGAATTGATTCAAAGTTTGACCTGATGAGCAGCCGTTTTGGCAAATACGGGGAAATGAACACCGGTTTTACCGGTGAGGATGTGAGAGGCTTTAGCCGGATTTTCGGAAACCAGACTTCTATTTATCACCTGGTAAAAGAAGAAGCAACTAAATCAAATACTTAAGATATTGTAAAGGCTATGAAAGTGAGAGTGGGCATAATCGGGGGCGCAGGATACACCGGAGGTGAATTAATACGATTGTTGTTAAATCACCCCGGTGTAGAAACCTGTTTTATTCATAGCCGCAGTAATGCCGGCCAGCCGGTTCATTCCGTTCACCAGGACTTGCTGGGAGATACCACACTTCATTTCACTGCTGAATGGAATAATGATATAGACGTATTGTTTTTATGCCTGGGGCATGGTGAATCCCGGAAATTCCTTTCAGAAAATAAGATCGCGGAAAACATCAAGGTCATTGACCTGGCCAATGATTTCCGCCTGGGACAAAGCTCAAAGCTGGAGGCCCGCCAGTTTATTTATGGATTGCCGGAACTGAACCGGGAACAAATAAAACAGGCAAAGAATATTGCCAATCCCGGTTGTTTTGCCACCTGCATTCAACTGGGTTTATTGCCGCTTGCCAAAGAAGGTTTATTGGACGAAGTTTATACCACCGGTATTACCGGTTCAACCGGCGCGGGTCAATCTATGAGTACGACCTCGCATTTCAGCTGGAGGGCTAATAATATACAGGCCTATAAAACACTTACACACCAGCACCTGGCCGAGATAGGCGAATCGTTACTGCAATTACATCCTGGTAAGCCGGTCGAATTGAATTTTGTTCCCTGGCGGGGCGATTTTACCCGGGGCATATTTGCCAGTTCGACCCTGCATTGTGACCTCAGCCTGGAAGAGCTGAACAGATTGTACATTGATTTTTACAAGGATCATCCCTTTACTCATATCAGCAGCGAACCGATTTACCTGAAACAGGTGGTAAATACCAATAAGGCAGTACTGCAGCTGGAAAAAGCGGGTTCCAAACTGGTGGTGCATTCCACCATTGATAATTTAGTGAAAGGTGCTTCGGGACAGGCCCTTCAAAACATGAACCTGCTCTTTGGCCTGGATGAAATGACCGGTCTGCAACTTAAACCGGCAGGCTTTTAAAAATGAAAAAAGATCCGCTATATAAAATATTAAAAAAAAGCGTATCAACCGGTTTATTGTGCAATCAGGCTGGCTGGCATGCCAGTACAGGAACTTATAGTTTTCAATGGCTGGCAAAGCAGTGCAGACTGACAAAAGTCTTTATTCCCGAACATGGCCTTTTCGGCGAACTGCAGGACCAGGTTAAATTGAATGATACTTCTGATTACCGCTTTCTAAATGAAAAGATCGAATGGATCTCGCTTTATAGCAGCGGCGAAAAGAGTCTTTCTGCCAGTGAAGAACAATTGAAAAGCATTGATACATTGGTGATCGATCTGCAGGATGTCGGCAGCCGTTATTATACGTTTACCAGCAGCACCTGGTTGTTACTCGAAAAGATCACCGTTCTAGGATTGGATACCAGGATTATTGTATTGGATAAGCCCAATCCCGCCGGCCGCCAGGTAGAAGGCACGAGAATAACAAAAGAGTATGCTTCGTTTATCGGGTTGGAAGGATTACCTCACCGGCATGGACTGACACTGGGGGAGATCTGCCGCTATTTCAAACAAAAGCTGGGAGGAAAATGGGAATTGATCATCCAGGTAGCCGATAAAAAAAACGACCTGTTTATTCCGCCCTCTCCCAATATCCCGACTACGGCAACCTGCGCACTCTATAGCGGGCAATGTCTCTGGGAGGGTACCAATATAAGCGAAGGAAGAGGGACGGCCCTGCCCTTTCAACTAACGGGCGCACCTTTTATGAATTGGGTTTTCAAAGAGGACTGGAATAATAAAAAACACCCGGTCTATCAAAAATATTGTCAGGTTCGTCCCCTCCGTTTCATTCCGGTATTTCACAAATTTGCGCAGGTTACCTGTTCAGGACTGCAACTCCTGCCTTTTGGCAAACATGTTTATCATTCCCTTTCTCACTCTTTACAATTGATTCGTTTTACAAGGGAAAAGTCCGGCGAATTTGAGTGGAGACAGGGACCCTATGAGGCTTTTAATGACAAAACAGCTATCGAACTATTGGCAGGCGATCCATTGTTACTGGATTATCTTAATGGAAAGTCCGAATGGAAAGAAGTCAGGGCTAAACTGGACCAGGAAGAAGATGACTGGATAAAAGAAAGCAAGCCCTTCCTTTTATACAAACCCTTTTTACAAAAATTAAAACTTAATAAATGAACTTATTTGATGTATACCCGATCAGTGAAATCACCATCACAAAGGCCAAAGGTTCCTATGTATGGGATGATAAAGGGGAGCAGTACCTTGACCTCTACGGCGGACACGCCGTAATCAGCATAGGACATACGCATCCGCATTGGGTGAAAAGGATTGAAGAGCAACTGGAGAAAATTGCTTTTTACTCCAATTCTATCAGGATACCCCTGCAACAGGAACTGGCACAGAAGCTGGGCAAAATTTCGGGGAAAGAAGATTACCAGCTCTTCCTCTGTAATTCAGGTGCCGAAGCCAATGAAAACGCACTGAAAATGGCATCTTTTCACAATGGCCGGAAAAAAGTGATTGCCTTCAGCAAATCCTTTCATGGCAGGACTTCACTTGCCGTGGCGGTTACAGACAATAAGGCATATGTTGCCCCTGTTAACGAAACAGATAATGTGATCTTTCTTCCTTTCAACAATGAGGAGGCCCTGGAAGAATGTTTTGAAAAAAACGGCAAAGAGATATCTTCCGTTATCATTGAAGGCATACAGGGAGTTGGCGGCATCAATATTGCTGATGAAAGCTTCCTGAAAAAAATCCGTTCGCTTTGTACAGAATATGGAGCGGTATATATAGCCGACAGTGTTCAATGCGGGTATGGCCGCAGTGGCAAATTCTTCAGTCATGATTTTGCAGGTGTGAATGCGGATATTTATTCGATGGCCAAGGGCATGGGGAATGGTTTCCCGGTGGCCGGCATTATCGTAGCACCGCATATCAAACCCAAACATTTCCAGTTGGGTACTACATTTGGCGGGAATCACCTGGCCTGCGCCGCAGCATTGGCTGTGCTGGAAGTGATAGAAGAGGAAAAACTGATGGGCAATGCGGTGATGGTAGGCAAATATCTGCGGGATGAACTGGAATCCATTCCCCAATTAAAAAATGTGAGGGGTCGCGGGCTGATGATTGGATTTGACGTACCCGGCGACCTGAAAGACCTGAAGAAAAACCTGCTTTGGAATCAAAAAATATTTACCGGCGAATCCAAGCCCAATATCATTCGTTTGCTGCCGTCATTGGCATTGAAGAGAAGGGATGCTGAGCAATTCATAGATAGTATCAAAGAAGAAATCGAACAATTAATATCAACACCCGCCAGCTAACATGAAAAAATTCGTTTCCGTTGATGATGTACAGGATATCGATGCGCTGGTAAAAAAGGCCCTGGCTTATAAAGCCGATCCATACAGTGATCGCGGGCTGGGAAGGAACAAACGCATCGGTTGTATTTTTCTCAATCCCAGTATGCGAACCCGTTTGAGTACAGAGATCGCTGCAGGAAACCTGGGTATGGAGACAATTATCTTTAATGTAGGCAGTGAAGGATGGGCTCTCGAGTTCGAGGAGGAGGCCATTATGAGTGGCAGCACGGTGGAACATGTTAAAGATGCCGCGCCAATTTTCGGTAAATATTTTGATATCCTGGCCATCCGGACCTTTCCCTCGCTAAAAAACCGCGAGGATGATTATAGTGAATTATACATTAACCAGTTTATCCGCTATGCCGGCATTCCCGTGGTCAGCCTGGAAAGTGCCACATTGCATCCCCTGCAAAGTTTAACGGATATAATTACGATCACCGAAGAGCTTCAATCAAAAAAGAATCTCCCTTCCAAACCCAAGGTGGTGCTGAGCTGGGCGCCGCATGTAAAACCCCTGCCCCAATGCGTGGCCAATAGCTTTGCCCAATGGATCAATGCCTGGGGCAAAGCTGATTTCGTGATCACCCACCCGGAAGACTATGAACTGGATGAGCAGTTTACCAAAGGTGCCCGTATTACCCTTGACCAGGATGAAGCATTGAGGGATGCTGATTTTGTTTATGTCAAAAACTGGAGCACTTTTCATGATTATGGAAGAATCTATTGCAATGACCCGGAATGGATGCTTACCAATGAAAAACTGGAACAAACGCGGAATGCCAGGATCATGCACTGCCTGCCCGTTCGGCGCAATGTGGAGTTAAGTGATGAAGTGTTGGACGGCCCGCATAGCCTGGTAACAAAAGAGGCATCCAATCGCGTATGGGCTGCGCAGGCCGTGCTTTCGGAAATACTCAAGCATAATTCCTGATGGAACCTTTATATATTATAAAAATTGGCGGTAATATTATTGATGACGAAAAAACGCTATCCTCCTTTTTATCAACATTTGCTGATATCAGCCAAAAAAAGATCCTGGTGCATGGGGGTGGCAAGCTGGCAACCCGCCTGGCTGAACAATTAGGGATCAAACAACAACTGGTAGACGGGCGAAGGATTACTGATGCTGAAACACTGAAGATCGTTACCATGGTCTATGCTGGATATGTCAATAAGAATATTGTGGCAAAACTGCAGTCGCATCACTGCAATGCGATCGGGATTTGCGGTGCCGACGGGGATATCATCCTGGCCCACAAACGCAAACACCCGGTTATAGATTATGGCTTTGTAGGCGATGTGGATGCGATCAATACCTTATTGATAAAAAGCCTGCTGGACCAGCGCATCGCCCTGGTAGTGGCACCCATTACCCACGATCAGCAGGGGCAATTACTGAATACCAATGCCGATACCATCGCCCAGGAACTGGCCAAAGCACTGAGTGATGAGTATGACGTGAACCTGATTTACTCTTTCGAAAAAAGCGGTGTGTTGCTGGATGCAGAAGATGAAAGCACGGTTATCACCCAACTAAACCCTGGCTATTACCGCCAGTTAAAGGCCAAACAAAAAATATTTGCAGGCATGATTCCCAAGCTTGACAATGCCTTTACAGCATTGGACAATGGTGTGAAAAAAGTGATCATTGGCAAAGCGGAGAACCTCGAAGCCCTGATGGCAGGACATTCCGGAACTACGATTGTGAATGAATAATGAATAAAGAGTTGACCATATTAGAAGAAGAAGCGATCGCATTATTGAAAGAGCTTATCGCCACACCTTCGTTTAGCAGGGAGGAAGATCAAACTGCCGGTATACTATGCCGTTATATTGGCAGCAAGGGTGTCCCTCATTTCCGCATCGGCAACAATGTATTTGCCCTCTCAACTGGTTTTGACGAAAAAAAACCATCTATTCTGCTCAATTCACATCATGATACTGTGAAACCGAATAAAGGTTATACACTGGATCCTTTTTTACCGCTGGAAAACGAAGGCAAATTATTCGGACTGGGAAGTAATGATGCAGGCGGCTGCCTGGTAGCCCTGGTAGCTACTTTTCTTTACTTCTATGGGAAAGGGGATATGAAGTATAACCTCGTGCTGGCAGCAACTGCCGAAGAAGAGGTCAGCGGAACGGGTGGTATTGAGGCATTATTGCAACATCCGTCATTCCTGGACCACACAAAAAACAGTTTCCGTGACAATGGGGATTCATTCGCCATTGTAGGTGAACCCACTTTGATGCAAATGGCGGTGGCCGAGCGAGGATTGCTTGTACTGGATTGTACCAGTCATGGTAAAGCAGGTCATGCGGCCAGGGAGGAAGGAGAAAATGCTATTTACAATGCCCTGAACGATATTGAATGGATCCGGAATTATCGTTTTCCGAAAATTTCTCCCTTGCTGGGCCCGGTAAAAATGAGCGTAACGGTGATTGAAACGGATAATAAAGCACACAATGTTGTACCTGCCCGCTGCCAGTTTGTTGTTGACAGCCGGGTGAATGAGTTGTACAGCTTTGAAGAAGTAATCGATATTATTCAGTCGCATGTGAGTTGCGAAATAAAACCCAGGAGCACCCGGATGAGATCCACCTCCATTGCCGCTGATCACCCCGTGGTAAATGCCGGCCGGGCGCTGGGGCGCAGTTCTTATGGCTCGCCCACTACTTCAGATAAGGCACTGATGCCTTTTCCCTCCCTGAAAATAGGGCCCGGGGACAGTGCCCGCAGTCATATGGCTGATGAGTATATTTTTACCAGGGAGATCAAAGAAGGGATAAGGTTATATGTCCAACTTTTAAACCAGCTTGTATGAAATTGTGGCAAAAAGACAGCGCATCTCTCAAAGAAGTAGAACAATTTACCGTTGGCAGGGACCGGGAAATGGATGCCCGGCTGGCTGGTTTTGATGTGCTGGGATCGCTGGCGCATACCCAGATGCTGGAAACGGTCGGCTTACTCAGCAAGGAGGAATTAAAACAACTGCAGGCGGAACTCAAAAACATTTACCAGCAAATTCAAAGGGGAGAGTTTACACTACAGGAAGATGCGGAAGATATACATTCCCATGTCGAATTACTCCTGACCCAAAAACTGGGAGATACCGGCAAAAAGATCCATAGCGCCCGCAGCCGCAATGACCAGGTCTTAGTAGACATTAAACTTTTTTTGCGGCAGGAACTGGAAGAACTGGTTGACTCAGTGACTGCTTTTTTTGAATTGCTGCAATCACAAAGTGAAAAATACAAAGATCACCTGCTGCCCGGCTATACGCATCTTCAACTGGCCATGCCTTCTTCCTTTGGGTTATGGTTTGGCGCCTATGCCGAAAGCCTGGTGGATGATATGATAACCCTCAAAGCGGCCTATGATGTGGTCAATAAAAATCCCCTTGGATCGGCAGCCGGCTATGGTTCATCCTTCCCTATTAACCGCAGGCTTACTACCAGCCTCCTGGGATTTGAAGACCTTAATTACAATGTAGTGTATGCGCAGATGGGAAGGGGCAAAGCTGAGAGGGTTGTTGCACAGGCCCTGGCCAACCTGGCCGATACGCTGGGCAGGCTGAGTATGGATGCCTGTTTATACCTGAACCAGAATTTCGGATTTATCAGTTTCCCCGCTGAATTGACAACTGGCAGCAGCATCATGCCACATAAAAAAAACCCGGATGTATTCGAACTGATCCGCTCTCATGCCAACCGCATTAAGGCCCTGCCCAACGAGATCATGCTGATGACCACCAATCTTCCTTCGGGTTATCATCGCGACCTGCAACTGATCAAGGAACACCTGTTTCCCAGCTTTACTAACTTACGGAGTTGTATTGAAATGGCCGGGCTCATGTTGTCAAATATTGAAATCCGGGATAATATATTAGCCGACGAAAAGTATAAATACCTGTTCAGCGTGGAGGAGGTGAATAAGCTGGTTTTGGCGGGCATGCCATTCCGTGATGCTTACAAAAAAGTGGGGTTGTCCATTGAGGCGGGGCAATTTAACCACGAACCCGGCATTCATCACACCCATGAAGGCAGTATCGGTAACCTGGGTACCCAGGCTATCCGCCAGCAGATGGATAAAGTGATCGGCTCTTTCCCCTTTGAAAAAACAAAGGCTGCCATAAACAATCTTCTCTCCTAGTTTTTACAATTCTTTCTCTATTGCGGCAGTATCTTTGAAGGATGATTTGGAGTATGAGAAAACACCTTATCCTTTTTACCGGATTAATGGCCGCTTTGGCATCCTTTTCCCAGGACGAACCCGGTTGTTTTGAAAAATGTTCACATGCCAGCATGGCTTCCCGACCAGAGCAGGTAGCCTACTTCCAGTATCCTTCTATGGAGAAATATGATATTAATTTTCTCAAACTGGACCTTACCATAGAACCTAATAACCGGAATATTGCGGGCTCGGCATTGATCAGGGCCTCCGTGCGTCAACCCATGGATTCCTTTATCTGCGAACTACGCGGTAATATGACCATTGATTCGTTGTTCATCAATGGCGTTAAGATTACGAATTATACCCGGGCAGCAGATCATGTATTTGTTCCACTCACACCTGTAGCAGCAGCCGGTTCAACTATCAGCGCTTTGTTTTATTACCAGGGCCTGGCCAGTACAGCAGGAGTATTTGCAGGAACAAATACAACGAACGGCCTGCAGTACACCGCATCGCTTTCTGAAAGCTACCAGGCACGCGAATGGTTTCCGGCTAAACAATTGCTGAAAGATAAAATTGATTCGGCCGAAAGCTGGATCACTACGAGCAACCCCAACCTCGCAGGGTCCAATGGTTTATTGGTGGATATAATTGACCTGCCAGGTGGTAAAAGACAATTTCGCTGGAAAACCCGTTACCCTATGGCCTATTACCTGATCAGCTTTGCTGTAGGTAATTATATGGACTACCGCAATTATGCCAAGC
This sequence comes from Chitinophagaceae bacterium, assembly GCA_036277695.1. Taxonomy (GTDB): domain Bacteria; phylum Bacteroidota; class Bacteroidia; order Chitinophagales; family Chitinophagaceae; genus CADEDV01. The sequence continues at coordinate 1,476 of DASUMO010000076.1, read as the reverse complement.
CTGTCGCCATCAGTCCCGATTCAATCCTGGTGCAGCATTATATCGTTAATAACAATACTTATTTTAATTCCAATAAAGCCAACCTCGATAAAACACCCGCATTTATCGAAAAACTCAGCGAGCTATACGGACTCTATCCTTTCTACCAGGAAAAATACGGGCATGCCCATGCTGGTATTGGGGGAGGCATGGAACACCAGACCATGAGTACCATGAACAGTTTTGGCCTGGGGCTGATCGGACATGAACTGGGACACCAGTGGTTCGGGGATAATGTAACCTGTGCCAGCTGGAACCATATCTGGATCAATGAAGGCTTTGCCAGCTATAGTGAATACCTGTTGATTGAAAAACTGCCAGCATTTTTTACTGCCACCACAGCAAGCAACCATATGCTAAGCGTGCACAACTCGGTATTATCTGCGGTGGGTGGCAGTGTTCATGTTCCGGACGCTTCCGTGTATGATGAAAACCGGATCTTTAATTTCCGTCTAACCTATAATAAAGGATCGGCCATTATCCACAACCTGCGTTTTGAGATGCAGGATGATAACTTGTTTTTCCAGGCCCTGAAAAACTTCCAGCAGCAATTCAAAGATTCGGTGGCCACGGCCGAAGACTTCCGGCTAATCGCTGAACAGGTTTCAGGTAAGAGTTTCACGGATTTTTTTAATCAATGGTATTATGGTGAAGGATATCCCACCTTCAACGTTGATTATTCAAGAGAGGGCGATAGCCTTATACTGCGGGTAAACCAAACAGTAAGCGTGCCGGCTGTTACGCCATTGTTTAAAGGTCTTTATGAATTCACGATAAACACGGCGCAGGGCGATACGACTGTAAAAGTCTATATGAGCAGCAATGAACAGGTTTTCAAATTCCGCTCTAACCGCACACCCACCGGCGTGGTGGTAGATCCCAATAATTGGGTACTTAATAAGGTTGGATCCATTACAACAGGAATAAATGATCCGGTGAATGTAAGCAATGAAGTCAAAATATATCCTAATCCTTCTTCAGGGATTTTTCAACTTCAATACCCGCTGAACTGGTTTGAAACTATCCATATTTTCGATGCCAGTGGCCGACTGATGAAACAGTTCACTATTAATCGCGGTACATCAACATTTATACTGGAAACGGGTTTACAAACTGGTCTGTATTTTATTCAGCTAACCGGAAGAGGAAAAAGGGCGGTTCAAAAACTAGTAATAAGTAAATAATTATTTTTTCATTTCTCCAGCACGCTCTTTTTTAAACTCGTTTCCTGGTAGAAACTACTTATGTTTCTGCGGGATCTGCGCTATCAGCGAGAAATTACGCAATTTGAAGGTTTGGTTCTCGCAGATCTCGCGGATTTGTGGTAGTTCTTATACTGGTTCCGAAGTTGCTTCTCGCAGATCTCGCGGATTTTTCTGGAAACAACGCTTATCATTTCCAAATTGTTTACTCACCATTCACCATTCACCATTCACC
>DASUMO010000075.1:0-2411 GCA_036277695.1 Chitinophagaceae bacterium | reverse complement strand
TTTCTTTATTGACAATATGATTGCCCGTGGTGTTCATTTTGATGTGATCGGTGAATCCTATTATCCTAAATGGCATGGCAGCCTGGATGAACTTCGCGATAACCTGGCCGACCTGGTAAGAAGGTATGGCAAAGACGTGATCGTTGTAGAATATTCCCAGCGAAAGGAAGAGGTCAATAAGATTGCTTTTGAATTACCCGGCGGCAGGGGCAAAGGCTCCTGTATTTGGGAACCCCTGAATACCTGGGAATCCGTTTTTGACAAGCAGGGCAGGTCGAATGAGTTTCTGAAAGTCTATGATGAGATCAGCAAAAAATATTTGCAAGGCCGATAACACATCTGTTTAGGGGTGATTAGTGAAAGCTCCCTGGCATAATAACGCAAAATCAAGATTATGAAAAATAGTATCCTGACCGCTTTCGTTTTTTTCTACATTCCGCTGCTTGCCCAAAAGGATGCATCTGTCAGTTTCGAAAAATGGATAAGTCTTAAAGATGTTGGCAGCCCGGTTATTTCTCCCGATGGAAAGACGATTGTGTACACGGTAACGAGTACGGATTGGGCTAACAATGCCTACGATAGTGAACTCTGGATGGTCAGGGATAGTGAAGCTCCTGTGCAATTAACCAGGACCAGCAAAGCCAGCAGTACCAATGCGGCATTTACTCCCGATGGGAAATATGTAAGCTTTCTTGCCAACAGGGGTGAAAAAACGCAACTCTATATTATTTCAATAATGGGTGGAGAAGCTATCCAGGTAACAAGTGATGCAGATGGTATCAGCAGTTATAGTTGGAGCCCCGACGGCACCAGGATCGTTTACAGCAAACCGATGCCAGATAACAAGCAGGAAAAATCCGAAAAAGAGCGCTATGGCGCTTTTGGTGTGGAAGGAGGGGAGTACCGGCATAACCACCTGTGGTTGCTAAACTTTAATTACGATTCGGTCTTCCTGGCGGGGCAATTACCTTGCTATACGGCAAAAAAGGATTCCGCTTCTGCCAAAACGGGAAAGTCTGCAGATTGCGTATCACTGCCCCAGGCAAAGCAGTTGACTGAAGGAGATTTCTCGGTATCTGGTTTTGCATGGAGTCCCGACGGGAAGCAGCTTGCATTTAACCGTCAGACCAATCCCCTTATTCTTTCCGGAATTAGCGCGGATATTGTACTGATAGATGTGCAGACAAAAAAAATGACTACCGTCATATCCAATCCAGCTGGCGACTTTTTTAATAAATGGAGTCCGGATGGAACTGCATTTGTATATGGCAGCCAGGTTAATGATTCCGTTACCAATTACTTTAAGAACAATCACCTGTTTATATATGATCTGAAAACAAAATTCAGCCGAGAAATTGCAACGGACATAGATGAGAACAAATCGGTTGCCGACTGGAGTAAGGCTGGTTTATTCCTCGCTGCGTTTGAGAAAACGAAAAGAAAATTGTATAATGTCGACCTTAGGACCGGGTTGACCAAAGCAGTCGGACTTGACCTGGACCTTCCCATAGGGATAGCATTCAGTAAAAACTCGGATGCCATTGCCTTGTCAGGAAGGAATTTTGCAGGACTGAATGAAATTTATCTCTGGCGACTGAACCAGGCCCTAAAACAGGTTACCAACAATACAGCACAAATCAAAGGCTGGAACACCCCTGTAAATGAGCTGATACAATGGAAGAGCAGCGATGGTGCATTAATTGAAGGCGTCTTGCTTAAACCAAAGAATTATGATATAAAAAAGAAATATCCATTGTTGGTGGTGATTCACGGCGGACCGACGGGGATTGATTTACCTGACCCCGTTCCCACTTATGTTTACCCGCTCATGCAATGGGTGGAGAAAGGCGCCTTAGTGCTGCGGGTCAATTATCGGGGCAGCGCCGGCTACGGAGAAAAATTCCGCTCACTCAACGTGAATAATCTTGGAGTGGGTGATATGTGGGATGTGGTAAGCGGGATAGAATACCTGAACAGGCTAAACATGATCGATACCTCGCGCATGGGTTGCATGGGCTGGAGCCAGGGGGGATATATTTCAGCCTTCCTGACAACCAATTCTAACATGTTCAAAGCAATTTCTGTGGGAGCCGGCATTTCCAATTGGGTCACTTATTATGTGAACACCGACATCACGCCATTTACCCGCCAATACCTCTCGGCGACACCCTGGAATGATATGAACATTTATTTAAAGACTTCACCCATGACCAATATCAATAAAGCCTCTACGCCTACGTTGATTCAACATGGGGAATTTGATAAACGGGTACCCATTCCCAATGCGTATGAATTGTACCGGGGCTTACAGGACAGGGGCATTCCTTCAAAGCTGATCGTTTACAAAGGCTTCGGGCATGGAATTAATAAGCCCAAAGAAAGGCTGGCAGCTATATGGCACAACTGGCAAT
>DASUMO010000074.1:0-23218 GCA_036277695.1 Chitinophagaceae bacterium | reverse complement strand
TCTTACTACAGATTCCTCATCTTGATCACTACACCTAATTAAAAAGCCCCGGGAAACGGGGCCTTTTTTTCCCGACAAGCGGGATCCAACTTCAACCGAGTTTAAAACCAGTTTGCCAGCGAAAGGATAGGAGTAGATGAACCCGTCACTGAAACATCCTCTTCATTATCCATTTTTTCCAGTTGTAGCGAGCCCGAACGCTGGGGTAATTGTTTTTTCTCTTCGAGTTCTTTTATTTCCTGCTTTTTTCTTTCAATTTCTTTTTGAATACGGATGCTATCGTTTTCCTGGTAGCGATAGTTTTCCGTATTGCGGGAGGAATCAATCACCGCGCCACCATTTTCTTCTTTCAGGTTACCATCAATTCCCATAACATAATCCACGTCGGAACGGAAACGGCGCCAATAATCGTCATTTACCTCAACCTGTAATCCGCCCCTGCTACGGGATCTCCGGGATACGATTATATTGGTAGGATTCAGTTTATCATTTACCGATCTGTCAAAGCGGATCTTCTTGCCAACCGGCACCCTGACCTCGATCTCTACCTGCTGCCCCCTGAATTTGCTCTCCTTGTCAATGGAATAGCCATTGGCAAGATCGAGTACACTGTCTTTGGAGATCACTGTATACTTCAGCCTGGCTGCTCTCTCTTCCGCTTCTTCTTCGGTGCGGCCATAGCTATGTCTTCTCATGGTAACATGATACAGCGAATCCGGGCTGATTCTTACATTGAAGCGGATGGTTGACAATTTCAATGTGTCAGTGGTAAGATCCCAGCCTTCTTCATCATTATTATTGATCCAGCGGAAACGGCCATTATAATAAAGCTCCGGTTCTGATACCACCACGATCATTTTACCATTGGACGGTTGTATAACCGGAATTGTTTCATCCCTGCTGCCATCCATGCTGAAATCCCTGACCATACTGGAGGCTAATAGTATTGCGGAAACCCAACCCAGGGTCCAGAGAAATCCGAAGGTCCAGCCCAGGTAACTATTGCGGGAGCGAACCCGCAGAATGCGGCGGATCACCCAGATAATAAACCCGATCAGGGGTACACCCAGGAAAAAGATCACGGTTCCCCAGGCATAAAGCTGTTGCCATTGACTGGTCCATAAAAAATTATTTACGGGCCACCAGGCAATGCCCCCGAAGATGAGTGCGATCACCGCCACAAATAATCCAAAGGCGATAGTGCCAGCTATAAAAAGAAAGAATACTTTGAATAAAACACCGATGGCATGGCCCAGCCCCCGCCCTGTTGTACGGGCTGTTTCACCCACTTCCCTGGCAAATGTCTTACCCCTTGTACTGGTGAATTCTTTAGCTTTTGAACCCAGGTTCTGTGCGGAATCTTTTACTTCTTCGCCCCAGGTCTTCATGCGTTCCTTCATATTATCTACTCCTTCCTTTACATTCTGGCGAATGGTATTGACATCCACTTTTTCTCCACGCATTTCCATTTTTTCATAGGGACTATGGGCTTCAGGCAATACCATCCAAAGGATTACATATGCAAGTATGAAAGTGCCGCTCAGTGAACCGAATACCAGGTTGGGAAATAAATCAAAGCCCTGGCCCCAGCGTAAGCCATCCAAAAAACTGATCAAGATGCTCAGCACAATGGGAGCAGCAAAAATGAGCCTGATCGTGGAAGGACTTTTTCCGAAATAGGCGGCTAATCCTCCGGCGACCCCGCCAATGACCCGGTCGTCGGGATTACGAAAAAGCCGCTTACCGGTATAACTTTCGATATCTTTTGGGGGCAGCACGATCCATAATAATATATATGCGAGGAAACCAAGACCAAAACCACCAAAAGTGATAATGGCAAACAATATCCGAACGATAGCCGGATCCACATTCAGGTAGGCAGCAATACCGCTACATACACCCCCAATGAATTTATCACTGGTATCGCGGTACAAACGGCGACGGGTCTTTGTTTCCGTATAAGTTTGCTGTTGTTGATACTGGCCATAGGATTGTGTGGTGTCCGCTGTATCGGGGGTCGCCTCCGCATCAAAATCTTCGGGACGGCCCATGGAAAGAATGACGGCTTCCACATCGGCATCCGTGATCGTGGAAGCTCCTTTGCGGATCTTATCATGTAATAATTCCGCAATACGGCTTTCAATATCATTGATGATCTCATCCCGTCCTTCTTCGTGAGCGAAATAGCGGCGCAAACTTTCTATATAGGCCTGCAACTTTTCATAAGCCGAATCTTCTATCGGGATTACCCGGCCGCTGAGGTTGATGTTTATGATCTTTTTCATGGTCTGAAAATATTTGTTGGTTGAAGTGGTTATTTTAGCTGTTGAGGGGCTGGTTGGTTTTATTTGCCAGGGCATTCACGCCGTTTGATAACTCATTCCAGGTTTGCTCCAGTTCTTTATAAAACCCTTCGCCTTTTGCCGTCAGCGAAAAATATTTTCGCGGGGGGCCGGAATTACTTTCTACCCAACGATAAGTTAGCATGTCTGCATTCTTCAGGCGGGTGAGCAGGGGATAAAGGGTTCCCTCCAGTATTTGCAGGTTGGCAGCCCGCATCTCTTCCACAATATCACTGGGATAAGCTTCTCCCCGGCGGATAATGGAGAGAATGCAAAATTCCAGGATTCCCTTTCGCATCTGGCTCTGTGTATTTTCGATATTCATAATGGTAGTCTTTTTAGATTAACTGGTCATTTATACCCCCTATGTTAACCTTTGCAGACCAAAGATAAGGTCATATTTGGTACTATGCAACACAAAGTACTAAATATTTTCAGGTAATTTTTATAAAACAGGTGGGGTAAAATCCATGAAACCCAGTCCTGTCCTGCGTTTAAGAGGAATGTTAAGATCTTAATTGGGTCCTCCCGGGTTTTGATAAACGGCCGGAAATGGCCCGAAAGCGGCTAATTCGGACTTATTTAGGTTATTTTGCAGATGCGTATTCTTCCCATTATCTCCCTTTTTTGCCTTGTTTCAGTCCTGTTTTCCTGTAAAAGCTATCAGGCTTTTGAAAGCCGTTATAATTTTTCCAATCCTACCGGCGAACCGGATTATAGCTCCCTGGACTATTGGGCAGCCCATCCCTGGAAATGGGATCCCTCGGACAGTGTGCCCTCTCCGCTCCGCGGAATGAGAAAAGATTCCCTGGTCGATGTTTTTTTTCTTCATCCAACCTCTCTCACCAGGAAAAGTTTTTCCAAATATCCCAATGCACAGATTGACGACAAACAGATCAATGCCAAAACTGATTATAGCAGCATACTCTACCAGGCCAGTGTATTCAACCATGAATGCCGTGTATTTGCACCGCGTTACAGGCAGGCGCATATCCGGAATTTTTTTATCCGCGACAGCAGCAGGGCAGCCGCATCTTTTGAAATCGCTTACCAGGATATTAAAAAGGCATTTGAATATTACCTCGCGAATTTCAATGGAGGAAGGCCCATCATTATTGCTTCCCATAGCCAGGGTACTAAAATGGCAGAACGATTATTGAAAGAATATTTTGAAGGCAGTATTTTAACCAACAAACTCGTAGTGGCTTACCTCGCCGGCTGGCCGGTGCCTAAAGATTATTTCAGCGCTTTGAAAATGTGTACCGACTCATTGCAAACAGGTTGTCTTTGCAGCTGGCGGACTGTCAGGAAAGGATATATTCCCCGTTATGTAAAAAAGGAAAAAGGAAATTCCTATGCCACTAACCCGCTCAATTGGACTATTGGCGAAGAACATGCTTCAAGAAAATTAAATAAGGGAAGTGTGCTCACCCGGTTCAATAAAATATACAAGGAAACCACGGATGCGCAGGTTAAGCATGGTTTGCTCTTTGTGAGAAGGCCAAAATTTCCCTGGAGTTTTTTATACTTCACCCGCAACTATCATGTCGGGGACATCAATTTGTTTTACCTGAACCTGCGGGAAAATATCAGCCGGCGCATCGGCATGTATTGGAAACAATAGGTTATTGCCTATTTATATAAGCAAGTTCTTCCCGATCGGGCTTTACGATAACATATTTCTTCACAGCATTAATGAATGTTTCATCTAACACGTCGATAACATTCCTGTAGGAAGCTCCCGGACCAGGTTTTATCAATAACATCAGGCCCGACCGGCCTTCGGCATTTTTCTCCAACAGGTCCAGCTCGTTTTGTTTGTCCCGAATTACCTGTCCCAAACCCTGGGAAAACGAATAATTAGTTACCATGGGTTTCGACTTTTCCCATTCACCCTCATAATAATAAATGCGATTTTCATTCCCCGGCAATACCGTCAAAGCTTGGGATTTGCCGAGTTTGGAGGGTATACCTTCTTTGGGCATATTAAGATTGGTGACGGTTGGTTTGCTTAATTCAGCGGTGAATACAAAAAAGCTGATAAGCAAAAATCCCAGGTCCACCATAGGAGTCATATCTGTTTTGAGCGCGTGTTTGGCCGGGCGTTTCACGCCCCTCCGCAGGGGGTGCCGGGTTTGGGTTTCGTTAACCAGCATAAGCAAAGTTTTCATTGAGATGCCGGGGACCAGCCTTTCCATATACAGCTGTTGCCACTGCGTTTTATCAGTAGGAAAAAAGCTCGGCTCTGTTATATTTGTATATAACTTTAAAACATGAAGACCATTATCATCCCCACCGACTTTTCCAATGTAGCCACCAATGCCATGAACTATGGACTGGATATGGCTATCGACATCAAAGCCGATGTATTGTTGTTTCATGTCTATAATGTGCCCGTCAGCATGACCGAAGTACCTGTCATGCTCATCTCGGTTGATGAATTACAGAAAAACGCGGAAGAACAGATGGCCTCATTGAAAAAGAAAGTAGAGCATATTGTTTCAGGCAAGATAAAAATTGATACGCAGACGCGCCTGGGTGATACCGTGGATGAGTTGGAAGCTTTGTGCAAACGTGTACAACCATTTGCAGTGATCATGGGTTCCCGTGGCGCTTCGGGCATCGAAGCCCTTTTCGGAAGCACTACCCTTACTGCTATTCGTCACCTGACTTCCCCCGTGATCAGTGTTCCCCGTGGTAAAGAATACGGGCAGGGAATAAAAAAAATCGGGTTTGCCTGTGATTTCCGGGATGTAGCCGACACCCTTCCCCAGGCAGTTATCATTGAAGTGGTCAAACAGTTCAATGCCGAATTTCACGTTTTGAATGTGAGCTATAATCCCAAACAATTCGATAAGGGTTCAGGGGAATATGTATTACTGAAAACCATGCTCCGGGAATTAAACCCCTTATATGAGTTCATACAGAACGAAGACGTGGAAGAGGGCATCAATGAATTTGCGGAAAAAAACAACCTGGACCTGGTGATTACAATTCCCAAAAAACATAAACTGCTCGAGGGAATATTCAATAAAAGCTCCACCCGGAAATTGGTTTTTCACTCGCATATCCCGGTAATGTGTGTACACGAATACTAAGAGGTCAACAAGGATAAAAGAGAAAAAGAGATTTTCATAATGACTTTCTATAAGTATCGAACTCCTACAACCTATGGCTGGTTATACGAACTTATATAACCCACACATTAGCCTCCTTTCCCTCTTTTACCTCTTTTAATCTCCTGGCCTAGAATTCAGCGCTCTTCGGCGTTCTCGGGAAAGCGATCACATCGCGGATATTATTCATGCCTGTTACAAACTGTACCATTCTTTCAAAACCCAGTCCAAAGCCGGCATGGGGAACAGTACCGAACCTCCTGGTATCGAGATACCACCAGAGTTCTTCCTGCGGAATATTCATTTGTTTCATCCGGCTTACCAGTTTATCCATTCTTTCTTCCCGTTGGGATCCTCCAACGATTTCACCAATACCGGGAGCCAATATATCCATGGCTGCCACTGTTTTTCCATCTTCGTTCTGCCGCATGTAAAATGCTTTGATCTCCTGCGGGTAGTTGATGAGTATGACAGGTTTTTTAAAATGTTTTTCAACCAGGTAGCGCTCGTGCTCGCTTTGCAGGTCCATGCCCCAGCCCGTGACGGGGTATTGAAATTTCTTTTTCTTGTTATGGCTACTCTCTTTTAATATATCGAGTGCCTCGGCATAGGTAAGCCGCTGGAATTCGTTGTTCATAACAAATTCCAGTTTTTCAATCAACCCCATCTCGCTGCGTTTATCCTGCGGCAATTGTTTCTCTTCCTCCGCCAGGCGCTGGGCCAGGAAATCCAGATCTTCCCGGTTATTATCCATGACATGACGGATCAGGTATTTGATAAATTCCTCTGCGAGATTCATATTATCCTCCAGATCATAAAATGCCATCTCGGGTTCTATCATCCAGAATTCGGCAAGATGACGGGCCGTATTGCTGTTCTCGGCACGAAAAGTTGGACCAAAAGTATAGATCTCACCAAAGGCAGTTGCCGCCAGTTCACCTTCGAGTTGACCGCTTACCGTTAGATTGGTAGAGCGGCCAAAAAAATCTTCTTTGAAATTGATGCTGCCGTCTTCATTCTTCGGAGCGCTGCCATCGATGGGTAATGTGGTTACCCTGAACATTTCCCCCGCCCCTTCTGCATCACTGGCTGTGATGATGGGCGTATGCAAATAAAGAAAACCTTTGTCGTTATAAAACTTATGCACCGCATAGGCCAGTGCATGGCGAACCCGGAAGACCGATCCAAATGTATTGGTTCGAAAGCGGAGATGCGCTTTCTCCCGAAGGAACTCGAGGCTATGTTTCTTGGGCTGAAGCGGGTAAGCTTCTGCATCGCTATCCCCCAACACTTCAATGGTTTCTGCCTTGAGGTCCATTTTCTGGCCCTTACCCAGGGAGGGCACCAGGATCCCTGTCACTTTCAGGGAGGCGGATGTGGTGATACGTTTCAGTAATTCCTCATCGAATTTCCCCAATTCCGCTACCACCTGCAGGTTATGGTTGGTTGACCCGTCATTGAGTGCAATAAACTGGTTGTTGCGAAAGGTTCTGACCCAACCCATTACCGTCACCTGCTGATTCTCTGGTTCTTCTGACAGCAGGGCTTTGATCTTGCTCCGTTTATTGAACATCCTGTTAATTTTAGTTCCCGAATTTTATAGGGAGGCAAAGGTAAGATTCGCCGGGCAACTCATTGGCCCGGGGTAGATTCAGCTACCACAACCGGTCCGCCCATTTCCCCCAACCCTTTGCTAATACTTTGGCCATCAAACCAAAAATTTTTGGTTTTGCAGAAATCGCCGTATAATTGCACAGGAAAAGGCTAACAAGTACTACGTTCTCCCTGATAAGTTCGTCGAAACCTGCCCAATTCCATTCACATAAACTCAGACAATTTTCAGATTTCAAGACCGGTGAACCAGGCTATGTGATAACCTCAACATTTTTATATGTACGATATTCTGCAATTGAACGATATGCTCGTTCCTGAACTGCTGGACATTGCCGAGCAGTTAAAAATCCCCAATGCAAAAAAACTTGACAAACAAGGTTTGATCTATAAAATTCTTGACAGCCAGGCCATTGCCGGTTCCAAAGGGGCGAGTAGTGCCGACGATAAAGGCAAACGTAAACGTATTGTCAAGGCAACTACCAGCATTAGTACCGAAGAAGCAGAAGTTGTTGACAATGCCGCGCCTTCTACTCACCGTGAAGAAAAATCCCTCATTAAAAAAACCAATATGCCCGTAAAAAAAGAAGAGAAACCCGTGTTGAAAAAAGGACGCAAGAAAACAGAAGATAAAAAGGAAGTTGAAACCCCCATCACTGAAGAGATTGTGGTAGCCGATGAAAGCACCGAAGCAATTGAACCTCCTCAACCCGAAATAGGTGGCCAGAACAATGGAGGCGATGCGCAGGCGGCTGCCAATAAGGTTTATCCCCAACGCCGCGACCAGCAATTCAATATCGAATTTGATGGTGTGATCCTGGGAGAAGGTGTGCTGGAAATGATGCCGGATGGCTATGGTTTTCTACGCTCCTCCGATTACAATTACCTGTCTTCCCCCGATGATGTCTATGTATCACCTTCCCAAATAAAATTATTTGGCTTAAAAACCGGCGATACGGTTCATGGTGCGGTGCGGCCTCCCAAAGAAGGTGAAAAATATTTTGCATTACTGAAAGTAGATACGATCAACGGCAAGAGCCCCGAAGAAGTAAGGGACCGTGTTCCTTTTGATTACCTGACTCCTTTATTCCCCTTCGAAAAACTGAATTTATTTACAACTCCCAGTGATTACTCTACCCGGATCATGGACCTGTTCACCCCGATTGGTAAAGGGCAGCGGGGATTAATCGTGGCCCAGCCCAAGACGGGTAAAACCATGCTCCTGAAAGCGGTTGCGAATGCTATTGCAGCCAATCACCCGGAGTGTTACCTGATGGTGGTGCTGGTGGATGAAAGACCGGAAGAGGTAACCGATATGGAGAGAAGTGTGAGAGCCGAAGTCATTGCCTCCACCTTTGATGAACCTGCAGAAAAACACGTGAAAGTTTCAACGATCGCTTTGCAAAAAGCCAAACGCCTCGTTGAATGCGGGCACGATGTAGTGATCCTGCTGGATTCCATTACCCGCCTGGCCCGCGCCCATAATACCGTAGCTCCTGCATCCGGTAAAGTATTATCAGGTGGCGTTGAAGCCAATGCCATGCAAAAACCCAAACAGTTTTTTGGAGCAGCCCGCAAAATCGAGAACGGTGGTTCCTTAACCATACTGGCTACTGCACTGATCGACACGGGCAGTAAAATGGACGAGGTGATCTTTGAAGAATTCAAAGGAACCGGTAATATGGAATTACAACTGGATCGCCGTCTGGCCAATAAACGTATTTACCCGGCTATCGACCTGGTATCTTCATCTACCCGCCGCGATGATTTGTTGCTGGAAAAAGATGTTTTGCAGCGGATGAATCTTTTGCGGGTATACCTCACAGACATGAATTCGGAAGAGGCCATGCGTGAATTGCAGAACAGGATGAAAGGTACAAAGGACAATGAAGAATTCCTGGCCAGCATGAACCGCTGATCATAGAAAAAATTTTTAACCATATTAAACCGCTGATCAGTTCGGCGGTTTTTTCATTTCTCTAACTTCGCAACCTTGGCTATCGAAAAAATACATATCGAACAATTCATGGAGCTGTCCGGGCTTTTTCCTGTACTCGATGTACGCTCCCCGGCCGAATACCGGCATGCCCATATGCCCGGGGCTTTTTCATTGCCATTATTCAGTGATGAAGAAAGAAAAATCATCGGCACTACCTATAAGAATAAAAGCCGGGAAGAAGCGATCAAGCTGGGGTTGGATTTTTTTGGTCCTAAAATGCGGGACATGGTAGAGCAGGTTGAAAAGATACTGGTAGACCATCTGGCATCCACTGAAAAAACCGGCTTAAAACGCATTGCTTCCAAGACGGTGCTCGTACATTGCTGGAGAGGGGGTATGCGCAGCGGGGCCGTATCCTGGTTGCTGGACCTGTTTGGCTTCAAAGTATTTACACTGGTGGGGGGTTATAAAAAGTTCCGGAATTATGTACTCGACACCTTTACTCTTCCTTTCAATTTTAAGGTATTGGGTGGTTATACGGGTTCGGGTAAAACAGAAACTTTAAAAGAACTCGAAAAAAAAGATGAAACAGTGATTGACCTGGAAGAGATTGCCAAACACAAAGGCTCCGCTTTCGGGAATATCGGCATGCCTCCACAACCAGGGCAGGAAATGTTCGAGAACATCCTGGCCCTGCAACTTCGGTCTAAAATTGAGAAGAGCGAGCAAAAGAAAGGAAACACAGGTATTTCACATTCACCCTATGCCCTGCTGAATTCTCCCATATGGCTGGAAGATGAAAGCCAGCGGATCGGACTGGTCAACCTGCCGAATAAATTATGGGCTACGATGCGTAAGTCACCTGTTTATTTTCTGGAAATACCTTTTGAAGAACGACTGAATCATATTGTGGAAGAATATGGGAACCTGGATAAACAAAGAATGATCGATGCCATTGGCCGGATCAGGGAAAAACTGGGAGGCCTGAACGCCCAGCTGGCTATTGAATACCTGGAAGAGGGAAATACCTTAGAAAGTTTCCGAATATTGTTGAAATACTACGATAAGTTTTATTTGAAGGCGCTGCACAATCGGGAGGGACTTCATTCGTTATTACATACGATTGAATGTAAAACTGTTACCCCTGAAAATGCCAACCGGCTGGTTGCCGCACCTCAATATCAACATGAAAAACCTTAAACTGATACTGCTGCTGCTTTTATCACCGCTTAGTTTTTATGCACAGCAACTCTCGGGCTTATGGATTGGAACCTTATCGAATGACAGTAATTCTGTTCGCCAGGACCAGTCCTTTGAAATCATACTTTCCCAGTATAAAGAAAAAGTAGTCGGTTATTCCCGCAGCACATTTATTGTAAATGATACCCTCTATTATATTGTAAAAAGGGTAAAAGGAACAATAACGGGTGATGTGTGTGAAGTAAAGGATGACCATATTGTTTCTCATAACTTTCCCAAAAAGCGCCTGAATAAAGGTGTAAAAGTCATCAGCACTTTCAGGAGAAACCTGGCCGACAGCAGCTGGTATCTTGCAGGCGACTGGAAAACCACCCAGACTAAAAAATATTATACCGTTACTGGAAAAGTAGATCTGAAAGGAGAAAAAGATCTTGGGAACTCCAAACTATTCCCACACCTGGAAGAGTTGGGTCTCGATAAGGATCTGCCAGTATTTGCCGTAAATAAAACAACCATAGCGCCTGAACCTTTAATAGCAAAAACAAAATCACCGGAAACCAGGCCGGTAAAAGACGAACCCGAAAAAGAGATTAATATGGAATTAGTCGAGGCTAAGACCAGCACCTCGACCCCTGTACCAGGGTTCGCTACTTCATCGGGTATACCGGCAACGGAAGTAAAAAAAGGATCCAACCTTAACAAGGCTGAATCGATTAAAGTAAAAAATGAAACGGCGGTAATTAAACCTGTCAACAGTGAAGTGAAGAAACCTGAAGTGACAGCCGTCAAACCGAATCAAACCACCGAACCAGTCAATGGCATTGCGGCTAATACGGTGAAAACAAATCCGGCCCCTGAACAAAACAAACCTGCCGGGGAAGAAACTACCGGGATGGAAGACCTGGGCTCTACATTAAAGAAATATAATTCCCCCAACAACAAGCCAAATACAGTTGCGCCGAATAACCAACCGGTGATAGAAGAACAAAAGAAACATACAGAAGCCCGTCTGTCCCAACCGGGATTGTCAAAATCAAATTCCTCGGTAGATAAAACAACCACTCCTGTCGCCGTTAAGAAGCCATCCGAACGAAGCATGGCTGCAGCCCTGGTAACCCAAAGGGTTACTGAAGCTCCCCAATACGTGAATTATGTTTCCGACAGTCTTGTACTGATTTTATATGATAATGGTGAAGTGGATGGAGATACCGTGAGTGTCTTATTTAATGGTGAAATGTTCATGGAAAAGCAAGGTCTTAAAACTGCCGCGATACGCAAAACAGTTTATGTGACACCCGGGAACGAGGAAATGACATTGGTATTATTCGCGGAAAACCTGGGCCGCTACCCTCCGAATACAGGTTTGCTTGTAGTCTATGATGGGGAAGAACGTCACCAGCTCCGTTTCTCGGCCGATCTGCAAAAAAATGCCTCGGTGGTGTTCCGCAGAAAAAAGTAAATTGGTGAATGACCCGTATAGCCGGCCTGTTATTTACCCTGATTCTATACTGCGGACTTTCAGCTACTGAAACAGATACGATCCATTCCCGTTATGTGAATGATGACTTTGTCATTACCATTAAAAAGCCAGCCACATACAGCGCGCAAAAAAAATATTTTCACGTTTATGTTACCGATGGCTCGCTTGGTCTCGGTGAGTATATATTGGGAAAAAATAAAAACTGGAGCGCCCGCATTCCGCCCAATTGTATTATCATAGCCATTTCCCATATTGGCAGCTGGCATGATAAACGTCCCCGCGATTTTATTCCATCAGATATCAGTAAAAATGAAGAACCGGATTTTGGAAAAGCCGACCGGTTTTATCTTTTTATGCAAAAAGAGCTGATCCCTTCTATTGAAAAAAAATTACCCAACAGGAAACAACGGGTCTTCATTGGTCATTCCTTCGGGGGCTTGTTTTGTTTGTACACACTGTTTAAAGAAGATAAATTATTCGATCAGCATTTTGCAATCAGCCCTTCTGCCTGGGCTAATTATTATGAACTGGACAAAATTGAAGAAGCCTATTTCGCCAACCATAAAACACTGAAAGCATCGGTGAAGATCTATGCAGGTAGTCTCGAATTCCTGAATAAAGTATTGGCTTCCTCCCGGGCTTTCTATAAAAACCTGGAGGAAAGAAAATACCAGGGACTGGTCATCAGTAAAGAAGAGATCGGAGGCGCCAACCATTATAGCGTTCGGAAACCGGCAGTAGACAGGATATTCGGTTTATTGAAAGAATAGACTTCTTTCACCACTTCATTAATCTTGCAGAGCGATCTGGCAAACTATTCCGAGATTTGCCGGATGAGCGAAACGATTAAACTGACGCAGTATTCTCATGGAGCGGGTTGTGGCTGTAAAATTGCCCCCAAGGTGTTGGATGAAATCCTGCAAACGCAATTATCCATGCCCCTGAATGGCCATTTACTGGTAGGCAACCAAAGCAGGGACGATGCAGCAGTATATGATATGGGCAATGGAACTGCTATCATTTCAACTACCGATTTTTTTATGCCCATTGTAGACGACCCCACAGATTTTGGAAAAATTGCAGCAGCAAATTCCATCAGTGATATTTACGCCATGGGTGGACATCCCCTTCTTGCTATTGCCATACTGGGCTGGCCCGTAGAAAAACTCAGTGTGGAAGCAGCCAGGCAGGTGATTGAAGGCGGCCGGTTTATTTGTGCGGAAGCCGGTATTCCATTGGCAGGAGGTCATAGCATTGATTCCCCCGAACCAATATTCGGGCTGGCAGTTACAGGAATAGTCTCTATTGAAAATTTAAAGCGAAATAACACCGCGGAAAATGGAGACTGGCTCTTTCTTACAAAACCACTCGGGGTAGGTGTTTTGTCAACAGCCCAGAAAAGAGGATTGTTGAAAGAAGAACATCTTCATCCCCTGATCGCGCAATTGACGGCTTTGAATAAGATCGGGGAAACACTGGGTAAATCAAAAGCAGTAACTGCTATGACGGATGTAACCGGTTTTGGTTTCCTGGGTCACCTGATCGAAATGGTTGAAGGCAGCGGGCTGAGCGCCGAGATCTGGTATCATAAATTGCCGGTAGCCCCGGGCGTTCGCGATTATATCAGCCAGCGAATTTTCCCCGATGCCACTACCCGGAACTGGAGCAGCTATAGTGATAAGGTAAAATTTGAAAAAGGAGTGGATGTGATGGAAGCATTCACGTTATTGCCCGATCCCCAAACGAATGGCGGATTATTATTCTCCGTAAAGGAAGAAGGGCTAGACGAAGTAAGAGGCCTCTTAAAAAAAGCGGGGCTGGATGCATATCTTGCTCCTATAGGGAAATTAACAACGGCGCAGGAAAAAACAGTTTATATACAAACCTGATCATGCTCATTCATAATAAAACGGAGATCTTGATTGCCTTAGAGGATAAGGTCCGGGGCTTTAATAAATATATTTCATCCCTGGATAAGCAACACTTCGAGGCAAAGCCCGGCGATAAATGGAGTGCGGGTCAAAACCTGGAACATTTGATCAGGTCGACGAAACCTTTATTGCTGGCTTATGCATTACCCTTATTCCTCCTGCGCCTGGTTTTTGGTAAGGCCAACCGTCCTTCGCGCAGCTACGAGGACCTGGTGATAAAGTATAAAACAAAACTGGCAGCTGGTGGCCGGGCCTCCGGTCCTTATATTCCTCCTCCTGTGCCCTATGAAAAAAAAGAGGAGCTCCTGAATAAATATGACAGCGTAAAAGAAAAGCTAAGCGCCAAAATTAAAAACTACCGCGAGGAAGACCTGGATCAATATATCCTGCCACATCCTTTATTAGGCAAACTCACTCTGCGGGAAATGCTGTTCTTTACGATTTATCATAACCAGCACCATTTGGACCTTTTAAAGGCCCGGGAGCTTTCCTGAACATTGTCAAGCTATTATTGTCCAGGAAATTTATTTTTGTCATGACCCGGCCTCACAAAAATAGCATCTGCATGCCTGTAGACAGTTTGAGAAAATTGTAGACGAAATCATCCCCTACCAGCGTTGCTCTGACAATAGGTATCAAACATCGATAGATGGCTTGCGGGCATCCAGGAATAATTCGGCCATCATGCAACGCACACTTCCGCCTTCAACACCTTCTATAGTGGGTATAGATACAGGCAGTAGTTGGGAATACGCTTCCAGCATTTGTCTTTGTTCCATTCGCAACGCATCGAAAGCAGTCTGGCTCATCACCAGGAATTTTTCATTCTTATCGTTCTGCACCTGGAGCATATTACCGGCAAATGCATGCATCTGGTCACGGGTGATGGGAATAATTGTTTTCCCGGTAGACTCCAGTAACTGGCGGACAGCGATCAGTTCCCATTCTTCTTCGATAGCTTCTTCGCAAAGGATGGCAAACTGGTCGCCCAGGCTCATCACGACATTGGTGTGATAAACAGGATAGCCATTCCTGTCGGTTGCCAGGAAAACGATGGCCTGGTACCCATTGGTTAGTGCATATTTTTCCAGCAAGGACACGCTGGTACGTTCAGAGGCACAGGCATAGATCAGTTTGTTTTCATGATCGATCACCATGCTGCCCGTGCCTTCCAGGAAACGGCCTTCTGCTTCAAACTCGCTCCAGTCCTGCAGGTCTTTGATAATAAAATGCCGGGCCAGCCATTGCAATATATCTTCCCGTTTCTCGGGTCTCCGGTTTGCTGCATATAGGGGAAATACCGAAACAATTCCCTCAGGCGAAGTAGTCAGCCAGTTGTTGGGAAAAATCGCATCCGGTTTAACAGGCTCCTCCGTATCCCCGATCACGATAACGCGGATACCATTTTTTTCCAGCAGCTCCACCATCGTATCAAATTCCTGTGCCGCCTCCTGCTGTAATCGTGCATGGGTAAAGCTGGGTTGGGTTTGAAATAAATTATTGGCTGCCGTTTCTTCATTATACCCGAAAGCAGCCGGGCGAATCATTAATATGGTGGAAGCAACCGGCATTCCTGTTCTAACAAGGAAATCAATGGGCCTATTTTGTAAAGGAAGAGGCAACCTTATCAATTTTTTGGGCCAGCTTGCGATCCTTCTCCGTAACAATATCACCCGCATCGTGGGTGCTCAGCCAGATCTCCACCGTATTCCACACATTGGTCCAAAGGGGATGATGGTTCATTTTTTCTGCTTCCAGGGCTACCCGGGTCATAAAAGCAAAGGCCTCACTGAAATCGCCGAACTGGAATTTTCGATAGAGTTTATTTTTTTCTTCTTTCCACATAGCAAAGGTTTTAATCAGAAAACAAGATGTTCCTTGTTCTTTATTTTTTCATTCGTAAGTTCCACGACCAGTTGCACACCAGGCAGGCTGCGTATGGCCTGTATGGTAAGTTGCAGGGTCGGATCACTGACATGATCATCTTTCATCAGCCAGAGGAAATCCAGGTGGCGGAACTCGGGCAGGAGGTATTCACCGTCAAACTGGTTATTGTAAATATAATGGTTCAGTGAACCGGTGGGCTCACAATATTCATAGACGGCAAAAAAATAATCCCGCTTTTTCTTATTCAGCTGGATCTCGATATCATTATTAATACGGAAATCCATGCCCAGTATACTGTTCAGGTGCCAGCAAAACTGGTAATCCTTTAGAGGCGCCATGATACCCAGCAACCTGGTGTCCTCGAAAAACTCATTGGTCAGGTCCTGGGTATTGAGTAAAAGCTTGGGGCCACGTTCAGCCATTGATAACGGTTATTTGAATATGAGACTTCAATTGGTTTGCCCGTTCAAAATGTACGTCTTCCCTGCCGGGATAAACACCGACGGCCATTCCATCCGGTTCTAAAACTCTACCATACTCTCCAGGGTTTCATTCCCTCTCTTGTATTTCACTTTTGTCTTCTCTCCTTTCTTGAATTTACCCAATGCCTGCATATAATTCTCCATCGAATTGATTACATTCTCTCCCAGCTGTATGATTATATCTCCTGCTTTCAAACCTGCTTTGGCTGCCGGCCGGCCTTCGGTAACCCCATCGGCCCTTACGCCGGTACCGGAAAATGTATAATCGGGCATAATTCCCAGTGTTACACGAAAGGCAGCATTGGTAGAGGTTTGCATTTCACGGGTCTTTGTAAAGACCAATTTTCCTTTTCCGTCCAGCGATTGTACGAGGTCATAAATATGCCGGATGATTTTGGTTTCACCCCAATAATTTATTTTATCCGCATCATCACTGGGCTTGTGATAATCCGTATGCAATCCCGTGAAATAAAACAATACAGGAATATCTTTTCTATAAAATGAAGTATGATCACTGGGTCCGGTGCCGCTACTGTCATACTTTATGGTAAAAGCATTACCCGGGTCGGGTTTCAATACCTGGGGCCAGGTTGGGGATGTGCCGATGCCCCCGATGGTCAGCATTTTTGTGCTATCATTCAGCCTGCCCACCATATCCATATTGATCATATAACCAACACTCTTCAAATCGATAGTAGGATTGTCAACAAAATATTTAGAACCGAACAAACCGAGTTCTTCAGCGGAAAAAGCTATAAAGAGATAGTTGTTATTTTTTATTTTGGCATTTTTCAGCATGCGGGCCAGTTCTATCAGGGCGGCAATGCCGCTGGCATTATCGTCGGCGCCATTATGAATAGCTTTCTCCGTGCTGCCACGGAACATTGAACCGCCATCTTCTCCATAACCCAGGTGATCGAAGTGCGCGCCCAGCACCACGGTGGTTGAAGCCCCATTATCCAAATAACCAACCACATTGTGGCCTTTTCTTTTTTTCTCACCAATATCAGCGAACAATTTTACAGCAACTGTAGCCGAATGGTCGCTAAAATATTTCAGGGCTACTGCCTTACTTACATAAAAAACAGGGATGTTTAACTTCTCTGCCTTGTCCCTGGGGTTGAATACAATTTTATCGTCGATGGCTGATGTATTATACAGGATGACGGCAGACGCTCCTTTATCCCTGGCTTTTTTTGAATTGTTATAGATATAATCATTCAGGTCGTAATGGGGGTTGTTCTTATTTTCTTCCACCACATCCTTGAGATCAAAGAACCAGGGCATATCAGCTTCCTGAACGGCCATGGCCGGGCTGGCTTCAATTTTGGTAACTGCACTATACGGGAAGGGAAAGAAATCTTTACCTGCTGTAAGCGGGTTATTGTTGATGATAAAATAACTTGTTTCATTTACCTGTTTTCCCTCCACGATATCAAAAGGCTGAAAATATTCCTGGGTTCCTTTAGGCATCAGCCCAATAGCATTGAACTGGTCGGCGATATAATCCATGGCCAGTTTCTCACCGGGGCTGCCTGCCCGCCGGCCTTCCAGTTTATCATCGGCCAGAAAAACAATATGCGATTTTAGTTTCTCGGTCAATACCGCATCCGATGTAACACTTATTTTCTGTGAAGCGCAGGACGCGATGATGAATAATAGGAAAAGGTTCCTGGTAAATGATAGCATGATAGGTTGTGTTAGATAGAACAACAAAGTTATAGTAGTGGCGACAGATTTGAGGCCCGCGTTCCGGACAATAGTAAAGATATTAAACTGCCCTCAGCCGGGACAGGAGCCGGCTTTTAAAAAAATTATACGTTCAATCAGGCAAAGGGCTTTTTCCGGGTGGAGAATAAATTCACCAGCAGATCCCTTTTCCGGCGGGATACTTCAATTTCGGAACCGTCTTTCATTTTTACCAGGCCCTGTTTTTCATAGCCGGAAATATGCATGGAGTTTATAAGATGTGATTTATGTACCCGGATAAAACCTGATTCCCGCAATATCTTCTCATATTCCAGCAGGGTTTTGGAAGAAAGAAAGGCTGGGCCTTTCAGAAAATGAAGATGGGTATAGTTGCGGTCGGCCTGCAGGCGAATAATATCCTCCAGTAAAACATAGCGGATATCACCCACCCCGGGAAGTGCCAGTTTGAGGGGTTTATGCGAAGACGGCCTCAGGTTTTGCAGGAAGTTCCGGTACAATTCTTCACCATCCCGGGCAAATTTTCGTTTGGCTTTATATCTTTCCAGGGCCTGCTTGAGATCATTTCCATTAATGGGTTTCAGCAGGTAATCCAGGGCGCTGAAACGAATAGCCTGTATTGCATATTCATTAAATGCCGTGGTGAAGATCACCTCGAAGTTCCATTTTTTTACCCGGGTCAGCAGGTCAAAGCCGGTTTCCTGGGGCATTTGGATATCCAGGAATAATATATCGGGTTCAAAGTTATCGATCAAGGGCAGGGCTTCGGCTACACTGGTGGCAGAAGTTACCGATGTGATCTCGGGGCAATTCTCCCTGATCAGCCAGCGCAGCAGTTCAATGGCCGATGTTTTATCATCTACAATCATTGCTTTGATCATAGCTCTTCTTTATTGTTATAGGATAGTGTTATGTGCACCCGCGTGCCGGCGGGCTCACCATTGTTATAAAGGTCTTCTATCCGCACGCCGTTTTTCCGGGTAGTAGCCTGTTCCATCAACTCCAACCGTTGTTTTACAATGTCAATTCCCTTGCTTTTATAGATCACAGAGGAAAGATTGCGCCCGTTGATCTGCATGGCCTTTTCCCTGCCAATCCCATTATCCTCTATTACACAGGACAAATAATCTTCATCCTGTTCAATAATCCGGATGGTAAAGCGCTTTTCACCAATTTTTTGAACCAGGCCATGATGAATAGCGTTCTCAACAAAAGGCTGAAGTAACATGAAGGGGAATAATGTTTCTTCCGTGTCAATCCCGCTGTCCACTTCCACTTCCCAGGAAAATGATTCATCCATGCAAAGTGATTCCAGTTCGATATAAAGTTCCAGGATGCGGAGCTCTTCCTGCAAGCTCACGACCGGATCTTCTGCATAATGCAGGATAGAACGTAGAAAGCCGGAAAAGATATTGAGATAGTTGCTGGCCTTGGTAGTTTGGCCGCTTACGATGAGGTACTGAATAGTGGTTAGTATATTGAACAGGAAATGCGGGTTCATCTGCAGGCGCAGATTCTGAAACCGGGATTCAATAATCTTATTATTCAGCTCGGCAAGTTCAGTTTCTGCCTTTCGTGCAGCTTCCATGGCCAGGGTGGTTGAAATCTTTGCTGAACAAAGCGAAGCAATAGTCTCCAGGGTGGCAAGATGTCGTTTTTGGAAGAAATTTTTACGATGATGTTCAGAATCGATTACGCCGATAACTTTTCCTTCGTGGATAATGGGCACCGTTAATTCCGAGGCGCGTTTCTCATCGTCAACTATATATCGTTTATCTTTTGACGTATCCCCAACAATCAGTGATTTGCCCGTCTCCGCCACAAATCCGGATATTCCCTGGCCCATGGGAATTTCTATAGGATTGGCAATTTCAAAATCGCGGGGGCTTTTATCCCCGTAGGCTGCTTTTTGAACCAGCATATTTCTTTTCTCATCCACCAGATAAATAACACAATCTTCAAAATTTAAGCGGGAAATGCAGTTCCGGGCAATATCCCAGAGTATATCTTCTGTAGAGGAATGTTCATAACCGGAATGAGCAAAATATTCTATCGCCCGCTTCATTTCATTAGCCTCCTGCCTTTTTTGCCGGTAGCGGGAAAATGCCAGCCCGGCGGAAACCAGGATTGCCAGGCAAAGCAACCTGAACCACCAGGATTGCCACCAGGGTTTTTGAATAATAAAGGAAAGATTGTTTTGCCCGTCATACCAGGTTGTACCATCAAAACTCGCTGATACCTGTAAAGAATATTTTCCCGGCTTCAGGCCATTGATGCGGACCTGGTTATTAAAACCTGTGTATACCCATTCATCCCCTTCTTCGTTCAGCCGGTAGCGGTATTGAACCCGGAATGGTTTTTTTAATGTTGGAGCGCTGATGGCAAAATCAATATTCCTGTTATTATATGATAACTTATATGGTGGCGGTAACAAGTGATAAGATGAATCATCCCCTGTTATAATAAACCTGTCTATGACAGGTTCTAATTGATCGGCCGGGGAAGATATTAAAGAAGGTTTAAAATAATTGAGCCCATTCCGGCCACCCATAAACATGTAACCTTTACTGCTTAATAAAGCTGCGTCGCTGTTAAAAGTTTCTGACTGCACATGATCGGATTGATCGAAATAGTCGGCCCGGTCGGTAAGTGGGTTATAACGGTAAATCCCGTCATCAGTTCCCATCCACACAATACCATCCCCGTCCTGTTTCATACAATAGATAAAGCGATCGGTTGGAATTCCTGCTTTTTTTTGAAACGAGAGAATAGCGCCATCTCTTACCTCAATTTCATAAAGTCCCCTGGTTCCTACCAGCATCCGGTTTTTTTTCCATTCACAGAAAGCGGCAATTCTTTTATCCGGGAAAGAATCACGGATCAAAAAATAGGTATTGAACCGGTTATCCATGCAGGAAAGCCCCCGGGTGGTTCCGTGCCAGATCCTGCCGGCCGAATCCTGGATCGCCGATCTTGATATATATGCCGCGGAAGTAAAACTGACCATCTCTGTCAGCAAAGTGCCGGGATGCACGATAAAATGCCTGCCGCCGCCTGCGATAAAAAATCGTCCATCCTGCAGTTTCAGGATTTTCCATACATACGTGCTGGCAAAGGCCCGGGCTGTTTTTTCTCCTTCTGCTGTATTGGGAAACCGGGGCCGGATAAATTTTTCAGTTTGTTTGTCCATCAGCCAAACCCCGTTGCCCGCGGTGCCAATCCACAGATATTGTGCATCGCAAAATAATTGGCGGTAAGAAGGGAAATCAACCGCGTTTTCCTGTCCCAGGAGGGAATAAACTTTCAATCCCCCTGTTTCCATATTTAAACGGGCAATACCGTTTGACGTAGCCAACCAGATATATCCTTTTTCATCTTCTGCAAAATGCCTCACATCATTGTTGGGTAAGGTCGAGTTGCCATCATTAAAATTCCGGATATATTGAATGGGGACTCTTTTTCCAGGCATGAATAAGATCCCATCGGCATGATTCGTGAATATGATTCCATCCGGGTCCTTGTACAGGTACCTGGCTGAAGACTGGTTTTCCAACAAGCGGCCCTGGTAATAAAATACCGGTTTGCTGAATACACGGGTGAGACCGTTATATTCCAGAAATCCCTTATTACTGCAAAGCAGGTAACGCACATCGTCGAGTGCAATACTTTTGAACAAATTCAAGTGTCGTTCAAGTGGGTTATTCTTGTTCGTTGTATACAAAACCTGCTTTTCACCAGTAAGTATATTATAATAAGTGGTTTGGAAAGAGGTTGTGGAAACGAATAGGACGCTGTCATTCAGAACAATGGTAGATGCGGCGGGCCGAACGGCAATGGCAGACAATTGTTTTTTACCGTAGTGATAACGATAAAGCGAATCAGCTGTACCGAAAAAAATGGCCTGGGCTGTTTCGCCGGCAAACCTGGTGTAGCGGATATTGCCTGCAAAAACCGGGGCAACAGTTTTCTGGAAAAGTTGTAAGCTGTCATTGAAAATATAATGACCATTTGATCTTGCTGCGAACACCGAACCTTTCCCGTTTTGGTAGAGATGGATGAGGGGGCTTTCACCAGCCGAATCAAAAGGAATTTCTTTAAACCCGTGAAAGAGGTTTTTGAAGAGATAAATATGCTGGCGGGTGATCACCCATTTCCTGTTAGATGAGTCGATATAAACTTTGTCAACGGTTTCATTAAAGGGAAACTGCCGGGCATGCCGGCCATCAAAACGCTGGACATTCGTTTGTGAAACCAGCCAAAGGATCCCAGTCCTATCCCTGGCCATTTGTCTAATATCCGAAGTTTTTAACCCTTCCTGCTGTATTACCGCGCTTAGCTGGTAATCGGGCAATTGTGTTATGGCCTCGAGGGGAAACCAGGCGGCAACAACACAGGGTAATAGGAAAATATATAGTAAAAATCTGTACATCCCGGTCTATGCCTGCTTAAAAGTACTCAACTTAAAGGGACCTGCCATCGCGGCCCCTCCTGAACCCCTTTATAAAGCAGGTAACAACAAATGCAGTTCAGGCCAAACAGGCCGAACCCTGGTTTTTTTCCCTGTCCTGGGCAATGATCATCACATTTTTCAAAGAATGATAAGCATTCACCCAGGCGTCCTGGACCTCAGCATTCCATTGAGCACCCAACCCTTCTTTTAATGTCGCGATCAGGCATTGGCCTACGATTTCATAATGAGCCGGTTCTGCTCCATAGCCATGATGACGGGCACCCAGTTTCTGCACTTCAGGTATTAATTCTTCCATATGATCGAGCTTGGAAACGATATAACCCAATACCTGCATGAGTTTATTCGCCTGTTCATTTACGTCGGGTTTAAACAGGTGGCGAACGCCCGGCGCGGCGGCAAATAATTTATCGTAAAATAATTCACCTGCCTTCCTCGCAATAGGAAGCAATTCTGTCCAGGATTGCTGTACCAGGTTGATTTGATGTTTGGTCATATGGCTGTTTTTAAACACTACTAATCAGGGAAGGATGGCCCGGGAAACCCGGGCTCAGTTCCCCTTCATTATTTGCTTAAGGTGATAGTTCCTTTCATCGCACCATCAAAAGCCCAGGTCCCATTCATGTTGTTAAAGGCAGCATTGATGGTAGCTGTGGTATTCACCGTTTTTGTTCCGGTATTATAAGTGGTTTGCAGGGTAGTACCATTGAGCGACCATACACCATCAACTTTTGCCAGGGCAGACAATGCCAGGGTATCCGTTTTTGTATCCAGATCATAAACGCGCACCTGGCCACCGGGTTTAATAAGCATGGCATAGTTAGAATGCCCGATAAAGCCGGTGGTCGTGTATTTGCCCACCCAATAACCCGTAACGGGAGATGCTTGTACCACCGGGTCCTCATTTTTTTCTTTTTTGCAGGCGATAAATACGAAAGCCGATACCAGGATCACTAAAGCTGATTTTGCAAGGGTAAGCCGGTAATTTTTTCCAAAATTCATTGTAGATAAGGTTTAATTGTTAATGAAAAATTGATTTAGATAGGCAGGTTTTA
>DASUMO010000073.1:0-3620 GCA_036277695.1 Chitinophagaceae bacterium | reverse complement strand
CCGGCTAATGAAGAATCTTATGCGAGATTACCCAAAACATGTAAGAAATTTGACGATGGAGGAGGGCATCCAAAGCCCAAGACTCCTGTCGCGCCACCGCCTTCGCAGTAAATTATTGGAATCTATAGTTAACCCTGCCTGGCAGGGTTTTTTTATGTTCTACCATTTCAGCACAATTGTATCCAGGTGATCCAGGGGAACAGTCTTGTAAAAACCGGCCCGGCCAACTTTAATTTTTCCAGCCACTCTTATAGGGGTAGGTTCCCTGAGTAAGACCCGCCCCGAATATTGAAGTAAGATGGGTGTGCCTATTTCGCCTTTTACGGGAATGGTAAACTGGCTTTGCGGCGAAATTTTTACCGCCTCGAGGTTGGTAAAATGGCCCAGCAAATTATTGTCTGCATAAAGATCACAGTCCACTTCTTTCAGGTGCATACCAAACCTGTTGGGATTGTGAAATCGAATCCCTGCGGAAACGGAGACCTTTTGGATGCCCTGCTCAAGCTTACCTATTTTCAGGTCCTGTATATCTTCAAACAGGGGATCAATTACCTCTTTACAGGAACTGGCGAGCAGCATCAATACCAGGCCGGATATAGACAATCCTCTCATGGCTGCAAAATAGGGAAGCTTTTCCTGGCACCTGATTTTTTCCTCGTTCAATCGCATTTGCCTATTCTTTCTACCGGGGTCTAAAAATTGTCTCTTTTAAAAAAGGGTAGCGGGGGATGGCATCATATTACGATTAATTTTAAGCCAAAATGTTTAGTTTTTCTGATCTTGATGAGTGAAACGGAATATACCTAAATATGTAGCTAAATAATAAAACTATAAATTGTTTAAATACAACTTAATATAAAACATACCTAAATAAAAAATACAGAAATGTATGCCTTTCTGAATATGCTTACCGCATCATTATGACCAATCTTAAACAAATATCAATTAAAGTATTTAAGACATTGATTTATATAAGTTAACAGCTATTATTTAATTTTAAATGTTTATAAAATAAATGCAATGGTAATGATTCTAATATATCTTATATGCATGGGCTCAACAAGTTGGGTCTCAACTCTTGAAATTGCCGGTTCGGCTTCCTGGGTATTAAAAACGGTAATGGGGAATAATGAGTTTGTCCCGGATTTCTTGCTGTAATGGACCAGGATCACTTCCTTTCTAAATTGGTTTTTATTAAATTGTGCAGCTTCTGATCATAACCAGGACTTTGGACTAAATGAAAAAAAACTGCTTTCCGGGTACCCTAGTACTCCTATTCGTACTATTGGGCAACTGCTCATTTGCCCAGGATTTCTCCAATAAGGGAAAGGATTTTTGGGTTGGCTATGGTTACCACCAGGTCATGAATGCTGGAAACGGTCAGAATATGGTGCTTTATTTTGCCACCGACCAGGTTACCAATATCACCATTTCGATACCCGGAACAGGCTATACACAAAACATCACTAGCCCCGCGGGGAACAATATCATTACTTCAGCTATCATTCCTAAAGCAGGAATGCAGGACGCGAGGTTAATGACAGAAGGAATACAGAATAAAGGCATACATATTACCAGCGACAAACCGATGGTGGCCTATGCCCATATTTATAATGCCAGTGTTTCCGGATCCTGTCTTTTATTTCCCACCAATACCCTGGGAAAGGAATATTACTCCATCAATTTTAAAAACATCTCCAACTCCGATCCTGCTAATTGCTGGTTTTATGTGGTAGCCGTAGATACGGGTACTACTTCTGTGGAAATTACCCCTTCTGCCAATACGGTGGGGGGCTGGCAGGCCGGAAATACCTATACTGTAAATCTTACCCAGGGGCAGATATACAATGTAATGGGAATACTAACCGGCAATTCCACGCCTTGCGGGCCGAATACATTTACAGGTGTTGATCTCACCGGTTCCAAGATCAGGAGTATTAGTGCCAGTGGCGTATGCAAACGGATCGGCGTTTTTTCGGGCAGTGGACGTATCAGTATCACCTCCACTGATTGCCAGTCTTCCTCCGATAATTATATGGTGCAATCTTTTCCTAAATCGGCCTGGGGTAAAAAATACCTGACCACACCCACGGAAGGTGCTACTAATAATATGGGCAGTAACTATTTTCGGATTTGCGTCGCCGATCCAACCACCGTGGTCAGGGTTAATGGCGCCATTATTACCGGCCTCACCAATAACTTTTATTATGAATTAAGTCCTACTAAAATTCCCAACCTGATCGAGGCCGATAAACCCATTACCGTTGCCCAATACATAACAACCCAGGGTCAGTTTAACAATGGCAGTCCCGGGGATCCGGAGATGATCTACCTGAGCCCGGTTGAACAGACGATCAGTAAGGTTATTTTTAATTCTAACCTGTTAGTGGCAACACCCAGCTCCTCGCACCAGCATAATGTGAGTGTTGTCATTCCCAATGGGGGAACGGCACTCAGTTCTTTCCGCCTGGATGGAGCCACTCCACCTGTTCCCTTCACGGTTCATCCCCAGGATCCTGGTTATTCATATATCAAGATCTCCGGCCTCAGCCAGGGTCAGCATATTATAGAATCGGACTCTGGATTTAATGCTATAGCATATGGCTATGCCCAGGCGGAGTCTTATGGATATAATGCAGGCACCAATGTGAAAGACCTGTTCCAGTTCATTTCGGTGAGGAATCAGTATGCCACTGTCAATTTTCCTGCTACATGTAAAGGCAGCCCTTTTTATTTTTCCATGACCTTTCCTTATGAACCCACGCAAATACAATGGGTATTTGGAGCTGCCCTGAATACGATGGGGATAGCCGATGTGACCCTGAATAATCCGGTTTTTGATTCCAGCTGGACGGTCAGCGGCAAACAACTTTACCGTTATAAATTACCGACTCCTTACACAATCAGCAATTCAGGTACTTACCCTATCCGTGTCAATGCAACGAATCCCACACCGGATGGTTGCAGTGGCAACCAGGAAATTGATTTTGATGTTCAGGTATTTGATCCACCCACGGCCGATTTTAATTTCAATACCAACGGTTGTATAACAAGCCCTGTTCAGTTCACGGATAATTCAGCAGGGAATGGCCGGACAATCAATAATTGGTTCTGGAGTTTTGGGGACGGGAATAACAATACCAGTAACAATAATCCCACGCATACTTAT
This sequence comes from Chitinophagaceae bacterium, assembly GCA_036277695.1. GTDB lineage: Bacteria > Bacteroidota > Bacteroidia > Chitinophagales > Chitinophagaceae > CADEDV01. The sequence goes on along the minus strand of DASUMO010000073.1, from coordinate 451 downwards.
AATGCTGCCGGATCCTATCTCGTCAAATACGCTATCCGCACCGATGTAGGTTGTATATCAGATACAGCCAGCCGAACTGTGGTTTTAAATAATGCCCCCCTGGCAAAATTTGGATTGACTACACCGCTCTGTGCCGGTAAACCGGTTACTTTTAGCGATACTTCAACGGCCAGTGGCAGCAACACGTTGGTGAAGTGGACCTGGAATTTTGGAGAGGGAACCCCGGTTATTGCAACAAATAATGCCAGTCAAACACATACTTATTCGAACCCGGGAGTTTATACTGCCAGCCTCCAGGTAGAAACAAGTTCGGGTTGTGCCAGTACCGTATTCAGCAGGCAGATTACCATTAATGCCAATCCCGTGGCCGGTTTCAATTTACCGGCTATCTGTATGCCTTCGGGGGCAGCACAATTTAATGACCAATCAACGGTAGCAGGAGGCACAATCA
>DASUMO010000072.1:0-10222 GCA_036277695.1 Chitinophagaceae bacterium | reverse complement strand
TCCCCTGTACCGGTGCCCCATGTGGCGGGGTTTGGTGAGTCACCTATTAAAACACCATCCACATAAAATTTCAGCGTGGTACCGTCATAGGTGGCTACCAGGTGATGCCACTTGCCGTCCATTGGACCAGATGTAACACCTGTCGTCATTGGAGTGCTGATAGCGCCGAAGAATTTATTCGCATCCTGTCCCAACTCGACTCCATCACCTTCTGCAAAATAAATGGTAGGCACCAGGGCGTTACCATATCTAACCCAGGCCGCGATTGACTGGGTAGCCTGCAGGGGAACAGCGAAAATGTCTACTCCATATTTACCGGTCAGCATTAAAGCCTTATTGGCTGCGCCCTTCCTGTCATTTGTATAAGAAACTTTTTCACCCAGTGAACCGACTTGTGCAGCTATAAGCTGACTTGTGGCATCCTTCAGGTTTCCATCAAACTGGAAGGAGCCTGTTAATCCCCTCTTTAAGGATTCCAGGTAGAGATTACCTGTATTCGGCGCGGCGCGCTGTACTGTGACGAATTCATCTCCCGATGGGCCTGATGCGGAAGAATTCATTGCCGGATTTTCGACTGTCTCCTTGCTGCAGGAAAATAAAAACATGGCGGACATTGTTACCGCGATAAATGCAAATTGCTTTTTCATTTTAAGGTTTAATTTTTGTTTTTGTTTCATTAATAAACCAAAGATGCGGCGCCACAGAACCGAAAAAAAGTTTATAAATGCGAAAGGTGAACAATTTAAAATGAAGAGTAGAAAATCAACAATGAAATAAAAATGAAACGAATTTGAAAAGGCGAAAGAGTAATAGCTACCCTCTCTGTATAGTTTAATTTTTTTCAAAAAGATAAAGGTTGGCTGAATCTGGTTCCTGGTATCTTATTATTTATATTACCTGACCAGCTTTTTTGAGGGGCAAAAAAAAGCCCGCTTCGCCAGGGCGAAACGGGTCTGGTTCCATAAACCCAAAACAAATTTATCCTGCGATAAAATCGGGAACAGGTATGCCTAATAAGTTCATAAAGACGAGTAGCATAAACTGCGTGCCGGCAACTACCGTAATACAAATGACCAGGATTGCGAGCATTCTGCGGATAAGGCCGAGTATATCAACAAATCGTTTCATAACATTGGTTTTAGTTGTATCAAACGTCTGAACGAATTTATCAACATCCCTGCCAGCTGGCCCAAAAGGCTTATTCTTTGGTATTTCCGGGTTAGTAAGCGGTCAAACCGGGCTGCCATTGACAGAAAATCCGCCATTTAATAGGTTAGGGAAGCATATCAAGCAGCAAACAGGTATCCCTGATAAATAACGCTAACTGAGCATGGGTAAAATATTCCTCAGGTGTGGGGACCCATAAAACCAGAAGCCGGTCTCCCGGGGGATTGGCATTAAACCATTAACTAAGCGGGAATCGCCACTTGCTAAAAGAAAGAAGAAGGGAGGTTACCCGTGATTTATCTTGCCGGTGTTAAATGATTAGTACAACGAATAAAATGCAGGATATGAAAATGCCAGGTAAATTTAAAATCACCAAAGACCTGATGTTGGATATGCTCATGATCATTATCCTGGCCAGTGCGTTAATTCTGATGGCAAGAATCATCTAAGCGCCAGTGCCGGCATTGATAAAAGTTTATAACAGGACGGTTGGATTAAGCTGCATCATCATGGTGCGGCTTTTCTTTTATCCCTATTTTTGAAAAAACCTATCGCATGTATCAAACCCTGCTCACCTCCAAAGAAGATGGCATTTTTACCATTAGCATCAACCGGCCGGAAAAACTCAATGCATTGAATAAAGAGGTGTTTGATGAACTCAACAAGGCACTGGATGAAATTCAAACGGATGGGACGATCCGGTCAGTCATTATTACCGGCTCCGGGCCCAAAGCATTTGTAGCAGGTGCAGATATCAGTGAATTTGCCGGCCTGAATAAAGAACAGGCCATGAAGCTGGCCCAAAGAGGGCAGGATACTTTTGCCCGGATTGAAAATTCAACCAAACCCATTGTCGCCGCCGTAAATGGATTCGCCCTGGGTGGAGGATGCGAACTGGCTATGGCCTGTCATTTCCGGGTCGCTTCTGAAAATGCCAAATTCGGGCAGCCGGAAGTAAACCTGGGTTTGATACCCGGTTATGGGGGCACCCAACGATTGGTCCAGCTTGCAGGTAAAGGGAAAGCCATGGAATTATTAATTTCCGCCCAACTGATCGATGCCCAGGAAGCCAAACAACTGGGTTTGGTGAATCATGTCACCACCCCGGAGAACCTGCTCAATCAAACCAAACACCTGCTTACACTCATTAATAGTAAGGCCCCCCTGGCAATTGCGGGTTGTATAAGAGCCGCCAATGCCGTATTTGATGAAACAAAAAATGGCTACGAGACCGAGATCGAAGAATTCGGCAATGCTTTTGCCACCGAGGACATGAAAGAAGGAACTTCCGCTTTCCTTGAAAAAAGAAAAGCGGTCTTCACCGGTAAATAGTACAAATCATATCCTCATTTCTCCAGCAGGTCTTCGTCCAGCAAGTAAGCCGCTACCTCCCTTATTGACCCTTTAAGCTTTGCATCCAGGACAGAGATAGAAAATGAGCTTATTTCCTTCGTTGGAAAACTGATGATTCTTTTACGGCCAATGGTGGTTCCCTTTATCCTGTCCAGGACCCGTTGTCCCTGCCAAAAAGTAACCTCAAATTCCTTGATGGATTGCCCATACTGGATTGCTTCTTCCAGGGCGATGCAATTAACGGAGATATTCTGTGGAAACTGGAAAAGAAGTAACTCGTTTCCTGAACTGTTGGGGTCAACCACAGAAAGAGTCTGGAATGTCGCCGGGTTATTATCTACAACTTCCCCGGCAGGCGATTCTGCATCATGATAAAATTTACTGGCTTTAGCCCCGGCCATGAGATTGTTGGTAAAATTCTGGTCCCGGAGTTTCTTAAAAGCTATCAGTGCAGCGGAATCCTTTTCATGGATCAGGCCCCTGGTATCCGGTGGAATATTCAACAAAAGATTGGCACCGCGACCCACGCTTTTCAGGTAAAGCTGAAATAATTCTTCCGGTTTTTTCACTTTCTCATCTTCATGGCTATGGTAAAACCAGCCCGGGCGTATACTCACATCACATTCAGCCGGGATCCAGGCTTTACCATTTATATTACCCTGGTTCAGGGTATCCGTATGCGGTGCGCCTAATCCTGGTGTGAAACCAGCGGTATCCAGGTAATTCCAGTTGGTTAGGCCCGCAATGCCTTTTTCATTACCAACCCAACGGGCATGAGGGCCCGTATCACTGAATATTATAGTATGGGGTGAAAGCGAATTCACTGTTTGTTTAAAACGATGCCAGTCATAGACCTGTCTTTTCCCGTTTGGTCCCTCCCCGTTGGCTCCATCCCACCAGAGTTCCCAGATCGGTCCGTAAGCGGTAAAGATCTCCTTCATCATATTCACAAAAACATCATTGTATTTTTCTGTGCCGTAATCAGGGTGATTGCGGTCCCAGGGTGAGATATAGACTCCGAATTTCAATCCGGCATCCCGGCAGGCTGCTGACAGTTCTTTTAATACATCGCCCCTGCCATTTTTCCATTTACTTTCTCTTACCGTATGCCGGGAATATTGACTTGGCCATAAGCAAAAACCATCGTGATGTTTGGCAGTAATAATAATGCCTTTCGCCCCGGAAGCTTTGGCGATTCTGGCCCATTGACGGCAATCAAGTGCCGAAGGATTAAAAATATCTTCGGGTTCATCGCCATGGCCCCATTCCTTTCCGGTGAATGTATTGGGCCCGAAATGAATAAAAAAATAGTATTCCATTTCATGCCAGGCCAGCTGTGCTGCTGAAGGTTTTGGTATAGCAGGCTGACTGCCGGGTTGTGCAAACAGGCTATTTATTCCGAAAATGAGAAGCCAAAAGAAAAACTTTTTCATTGGTAACAAACGGAAGTTTCCGGGTTCTGCTTTAGATTTCAATGTTACAACTATTCCGCTAAAGCCGAATAATTCTATTCTTTACCTTTGCAACCCGCGGAACTACCCGCTGATCATTCATTAAATCAAGACCGTATGCAATTCAGAATTGAAAAAGACACGATGGGAGAAGTAATGGTTCCGGCCGAGGCCCTTTACGGCGCCCAGACACAAAGAAGCATCGATAATTTTAAAATTGCACAGGACATCAACCGCATGCCCAAAGAGATCATCCGCGCCTTTGCTTACTTAAAAAAAGCCGCTGCTATTACCAATTTTGAAGCGGGCGTATTACCACAGGAAAAATCCGGCATGATTCGGAAAGTCTGCGACGAAATACTGGAAGGTAAACTCGACGAATACTTTCCCCTGGTTGTATGGCAAACGGGAAGCGGCACCCAAAGTAATATGAATGTGAACGAAGTGATCGCTTACCGGGGTCATGTATTAAAAGGCGGGATGCTGACTGATAAGGAAAAATTCCTGCATCCAAATGATGACGTCAACAAATCCCAATCCTCCAACGATACCTTTCCCACGGCAATGCATATTGCCGCCTACAAGATCCTGGTGGAAATTACCATTCCCGGCATTGAAAAGCTCCGGGATACACTGGCGGCAAAAAGCAGGGAATTCATGAACGTGGTAAAGATCGGCCGCACACATTTTATGGACGCTACTCCTTTAACTGTTGGACAGGAATTCAGTGGATATGTATCCCAGCTGGATCATGGACTAAAAGCCATTCAGCATACGCTGGCACATTTGAGCGAACTGGCCCTGGGCGGCACAGCCGTTGGCACGGGCATCAATACACCTCCCGGTTATGCCGAAAATGTAGCGAAACATATTGCCGCTTTAACAGGACTACCCTTTGTGACAGCTGAAAACAAGTTCGAGGCGCTGGCTGCTCACGATGCTATCGTTGAAGCCCATGGTGCCCTGAAAACCGTAGCTGTTAGTTTAATGAAAATCGCCAATGATATCCGCATGCTATCATCCGGTCCCCGCAGTGGCATTGGGGAATTATTCATACCGGATAATGAACCGGGTTCTTCTATCATGCCGGGAAAAGTAAATCCTACCCAATGCGAAGCCCTGACGATGATCGCAGCCCAGGTTTTGGGTAATGATGTAGCTATAAATATCGGAGGAGCAACCGGTCATTTTGAGCTGAATGTGTTCAAACCGATGATGATCTATAATTTCCTGCACAGCGCCCGTTTGATCGGGGATGGTTGTGTTTCCTTTAATGAGAAATGTGCAGCTGGACTGGCACCTATTGAAGCGAATATTAAAAAACATGTTGATAATTCCTTAATGCTGGTTACCGCCTTGAATACCAGGATCGGCTATTATAAAGCGGCCGAAATCGCACAGAAGGCCCATAAGGAAGGAACGACTCTGAAGGAAATGGCTGTGAAACTGGGTTATGTAAGCCCCGAACAATTTGATGAATGGGTGAGGCCGGCTGATATGGTAGGACCGATTGGCTAAACAGGGTATCGTAAATTTTCTATAGTAAAAAGAGAAGAACAGCGCGTTTTTCTCTTTTTTTTAACCGTAAAACTTGCACTCCCCGCACCCTCGCAGTATCTTACCAGTGAAATCATCCTATTATTTTACTTAAATCCAACTCTATGAAAAGTAATGTTAAGTCACCACTTTACTTTTCGGCCTACCCGCTAAAAGCTATTACCGGCTCTACAGCAGCGGGTACTACTACCAACCAAAACCAGAGCCCTTATTTAAGATCTGTGCTGGCGGGCAAACCCAAAACCAGCAGCAGGATCAGGGTATTCCCCATGGCCAATCCATATCTTGTTTATAAAGGAATACCCAAACCGGTGAAACCGGTAAAAGATGTGGAAGCCAGCGGCGATGACTGGTTTAATCACTACGAGTAAACCCCTGAGCTATAACAAAAGCAAATGCCCCGCTGCTGTCGGGGCTTTGTTATTTAATAAGGATCCCCTTATGTTCATTTCTTGCTATCCCTGTTTTTAATATTTTATTGATCCTTTTTTCTGCCGTTAACCCCCCGTTAATATATTCATAGTAAGAACACAGCGCTTCACCGTGTTTTTGACGGGTCTATTTCAATAGTGTACAAATTGTTGTGTATGACAGCCGGCCATATGTGAATAACCCCGGTTCCAGTTGTCGTTGATCTACCAGAAAAATTCATAAGAATTTTCTTTGAATCGGAGCCAGAAAATCCTATTGCATCTGGAGGATCAGCAAGTTAATTTCGGTTTATCGGTATAAGGACATTTCAAAATCCGTATCTATGAGATTGAAACTATTCCCGGAACCAGGAATCCGGCCCGGTATGGCTTTTTTAATTTTAGGCTGCATGGCCTGCATGGCTGTCAGGGCCCAAACAGTTGATTTTGGAAAAACATACCTGAATATTTCCAAGGGTTTGGGAGGCGGCACCGTGGAGACCGGGGATATCCTTGAAATCAGGTCTTCCTTTGTGGTCCGTGCCGGGGTTTATGATAGTTGCTCCTATACTGATGTGATACCTGCTGGTACAAGTTTTATTAATGGCAGCCTTGCCGTTTTGACCAATGAAGGAAAACCCTATAAACAATTCACCGATGCCCCGGGTGATGATTGCGGTTGGGTGAACGGGTTATCGGTACGTATTAATCTCGGGTACAGTACCGTGAACCCGGCAAGTGCCACAAGAAGAGGCAGAGTTGCTGCCGACCATAAGCCTTCTCTTTACGGCACTAGCTGTATCATGGTCGCTTCTTTCAGGGTATTGGTCACTGCCTCTTATAATACAGATATCAACCTTGGCGGCGGCACCGTGACTTTCAGAAATGGATTGAATCCTATCCAGATTTTTACCTACCCCAGGAATATGGTAAGAGTATATCCCAACTACGGAACCTGTACTAATACCATTGGCAATAATGTAATTGGTGCTGAAACCAACGGAAGCTTCGGAAGCGGTTTGTCAAGAAACCGCGGCTCCTCGGTAAAAGTGCCGCCGGGTTATAATTACCAGTTGCTGGATGTGGCTAATCCCAATGATACCGCTTACGCGGTCGTCAATAATACCTCGACACTTTCAAACTATAGCACCACGAACAACTGGCCCAAACCGGATTTTACAGCGATTACCCACCGGGTATTTAATGTATGGGATATCATTGGTGATCATAGTGGCGCCCTCTCGCCTGCTGGTAATCCGCCTGCTGATACCGCCGCAATGGCGAATGCCGGATATATGCTGGTCATCAATGCATCTTTTCGTGCGGATTCAGTTTTCCAGCATACGGTAACGGGACTTTGTCCCAATACTTATTACACGATATCCTGCTGGATGAGAAACATATGTTCCAAATGCGGTTGCGATAGCAATGGAACCGGGGCCATTGTCACTTCTGATCCGGCTTATATACCCACGGCTGCCGGTGATTCCTCTGGTGTTTATCCCAATATCAGTTTTGATATCAACGGTCTTGACTATTATACGACCGGCAATCTTCGCTATACAGGGCAATGGGTGAAAAAAGGATTTACTTACCTCACAGGACCTGCACAAACCAGTTTTACTCTAAAATTGTTTAACAATGCACCAGGCGGCGGGGGGAATGATTTCGCATTGGATGATATCTCCATTACAAGTTGCACACCCAGCATGCAATATTTCCCCTCTTCTGCACCTATTGTTTGTTTTGGCAACCCTCTTACTTTACATGATACGGTCAGGACTTCCTTTTATAATAATTATACTTATTACCTCTGGCAACGAAGTACGGATAGCGGCGAAACCTGGATCAATGTCAGCTCGCCCACCGCACCTGCTTCCTCTGCCTGGAACGGAACTAGCTGGGAATATACCTGTTCATATACCATTCCACCCAATGCAACCCAGTTATCGGATAGTGCCGATCTCTACCGCCTTGTTACGGCTTCTTCCCTGTCGAATTTATTAAATAGCAACTGCCGGTTTACGGATACATCGAATATTCTAACGCTTCGGGTTATTGATTGCGGTATACCTCTCAGCTTACCCCTGCTCCAATTTAACGGCCAGTTGTTGAATGGCATGGCTGTTCTGAACTGGTCCTGTAGCCGGGAGGATGAACCTATTATTTATGAAATAGAGAGAAGTATGGACGGCATTCATTTTATAAAGGTGGGAACCGTGTATAGCTACCTGAAATCCTTTAACGAGGTAAATAATTATGAATTCATTGAACCAGCGCAGCCGGGTACAAGTTATTACCGGATCAGGGTCAGTAATAACAGCGGCCAGTTTGAATATACCCGCACCATTCAGCTGAGCAGGGATCAACTGCTGTTTTCATTCGTAACGGTGATCAATCCTTTTTCCCGGCATTTGCAATTTGATATTGCTTCCCCCATAAATGAAAGAGTACAGGCCTTATTAATTGATCCTGCAGGGAGGCTGATACGGAGGAAAAACCTCGACTTGCTACAAGGCATCAACCGGTATACCATTGATAATACATATTCATTGGCAGACGGAATTTATTTCCTGGTCATCGAATCAGGCCAGGGGAGAATACAAAGAACCGTACTGAAACAGCATTGATCACTGTTTTAATTATCCTATGGAGCTGATCATACTTTCAAATGCAACCAGGATGGTGATACTTACAGTACTTGTACTTTATCACTTATTTCGGTATTGGTTTCTACCGTCGGGTGAGACTCACCAGGATGATGCTTTTTAAAGAATCGTTTTTGAAAAAGGAGCAGGGTGATAACGCCGACAGAGATGGAAGCATCGGCAATATTGAAAATCGGGCTGAAAAACTCGAAACGATCTCCCCCTACAAAGGGAAGCCAGGAGGGGAAATGCGAATCAATGATGGGAAAATGCAGCATATCCACTACGCTGCCATGTAAAAATGAAGAATAACCATTCGAAGAAAAAGAAGCAATACCGGAATAGGGAATATAGTCATTCAGGATGGGATCATAATGCAGGCCTTTGTCAAAGATCATCCCGTAAAACATGCTGTCAATAAGGTTTCCTAGCGCCCCTGCATAGATCAACGCCGCGCAAACGATGAATCCCCTTTTATATTGTTGCTTCACGATACGGCCCAGGTACCAGGTTCCAAAAATCACCGCGGCCAGGCGGAATAAGGTCAGGATCATTTTCCCCGTTTCATTCCCGAATTTCCAACCCCAGGCCATGCCCGGGTTTTCTATAAAATGAAGGCGAAACCAGGAAAGGCCGGACAAATCCGTGTCACCAGTAGGAAAACTGGTTTTGATCCAGATCTTCAATGCCTGGTCGGCCAGGATGATTAATAAAATCAGCAGGATAACATTTCGAAGCTTCACTGGTGTGGAATTAAGGGACAAATATAAGGGATTAGGGTTAGGGGCTATGGTTCGCCGTTGTTAAATTCATTCTTCAAAATACACCCGTTTAACCCTTTGTGAAATGCCCGTCATGATCTCATAAGGAATGGTTCCGGCCCATTGCGCCAACTGCTCAACCGGTAATTGAGCACCAAAAACAATTACGTCGTCGCCCTCTTTAACGCCGGCAATACCAGTGATATCCAGCATAGTCATATCCATGCAAACGGTACCAATAACAGGCGCCAGCTTTCCATTGACTATCATCTTCCCGGTGCCATTCCCCAGACTGCGCGGGTATCCATCTGCATAACCCAGCCGGACGGTAGCTACCAAACTTAAACGCTCCACCCTGCCACTCCTGTTATAACTAACCGATTCACCGGCCTGGAGTTCCCTGATCTGTGCCACCGTGGTCTTTAGTGTCGCTACTGTTTGCAGATCAAGTTGGTTGCCGGAACTGCTATCAACACCATAGAGCCCAATACCCAACCGAACCATATCCAGTTGCAGGGAAGGATGCCGTACAATGGCCGCCGAATTGGCGATATGACTATAGAAAGGATAAACTAATTTTTGCTTCAGTTGCTCCACTGCATACGCAAAACGCTGCGCCTGTATCCGGGTAAACTCATCCTGCTCTTTTTCTTCACTGGCAGCCAGGTGAGAAAATACGGATTGCACTTTCAGTGAGGTTGAATTCAACAAGTAGGCCGCCAGTTCTTCTATGACTTCCAGGGGAAAACCCAGCCGGTTCATTCCTGTTTCAATTTCTATATGGACAGGATATTGCTGGATACCTTCTTTTTCCAGGAAAGCGGCAAAAGCATGCAGCAGTTTAAAAGAATAAATCTCGGGCTCCAGGTTATTCT
>DASUMO010000071.1:0-8018 GCA_036277695.1 Chitinophagaceae bacterium | reverse complement strand
TGATGGCATTGACGGGCTGGCGGGCGGTATCGGGTTTATGAGCCTGGTCACCCTGGGATTATTTCTTACAATGTGCGGTGATGTAAATACAGCCCTGATCGCTTTTGCATTGGCCGGCGCAGTCCTGGCCTTTCTTTATTTCAACTTTAACCCCGCCAGGATCTTTATGGGTGATACAGGTTCCCTGATTTTGGGATTTGTAATTGCCGTATTATCGATCCGGCTCTTGCAGGTCAATATCGCAGCGCTTAACCCCGTATTGCCGCATGTACCGGTATTCATACTGGGCATTGTATTGATCCCGGTATTTGATACTGTACGGGTCTTTGGAACCAGGATCTGGAATGGCAAGTCACCTTTTGTGGCTGATAAAACCCATATTCATCACCTGCTCACCAATAACGGTTTCAGTCATGCGTTTACAGCCAAACTGATTTGTTTCATTCATGGTTTTATCCTGATCGAAGTTTACTGGCTCCGCCATCTCCGCCAGGAAATCACCCTCCTGATCCTCGTGGTATTCATGTGCCTGGTTACAGTAATGCTTCGCAACCTGGGTATGATGGCCAAAAAAAAGGAGTCCAGGCATATATCGGTTTAACAGCCTTTCATACGGGCCCTTATCACCGCATTATCAATTCCACATCATTAGCCCTGGTCTGGGGGATCACTTTCAATAATTGCAGCTGACCATTTTTGAGTTCGGCTTCGACCGTTGTATTATATGGAGCATGTAATTTAAAATGCACATCAACTTCGCGTGGCCATGCCGGTAATAAAAGGATCCTTTTCCCCTCTGTTTGCAATAGCATCTCCTGTAATCCAATCATACCACTTCCGCCCCAGTTGTGATCAGGCACCCAATCAAATCCAGGTCCCCAGAAAGTTGGAAATCTTCTTGGTGCATTTTGCAGTTTGAGCGAAGTAAGGCGCCAGGCTTCTGCTGTTAATCCCAGCCGGGCTGCCCAGATATTATCCTGTTTCCAACCGATATGGCTTCTGAACTTTTGAACACTGGTATCATAGTGCCAGGTATTCAGGGCGGTATCCAAACCTGGTTTTCCGATTCCAAATAAACCCCAGGGATAGACGGGGTATAATTGTGGCGATTCAACATTATTGATCCTTTCCCAGAGTTTGGCCGGTGCAATCAAAGTCCGCCCGTTGACTTGTGTATAACTGATAGCCGGAAGCCTCTCCAAAAATCCTTCCCATTGTTTTCGTTTTTCCGCGCCCAGGTAAACCGGTGCCAGGCTTAATAATCTCCTGGCAATCGTTTGCAGGCCCGCAATGGTACTGCTGGCATTATAAGCCATTTTATAGGTTTCCGCAGCACTCCCGGGATAGAGAATCAATTTCCCGTTTTCATTCAATGCTTTTCTTCCTCTTTCCCGGGCCCGGTACTGGTAATGTTCGTCGAAGAATTGCAAACAACTTTCAATAAAAGGTATAGAGCCGCTGATGTTTTTACCGGTATATTGTTCTTCCTCCAGCATCATCAGGCAAAACTCCAGCGACCCATCCCAGAGGTATTCAAGCCAGGCATTGTATTCAAGTCCCCTGTCAAAACCCGGTGGTCTTTTTTGTCCATACTCAGCATAATTGGGCAATCCAAAGTTTTCCATTTGTTCGGTAAAACAGGCTCCGCCATGCTGCCAATAAATTTTTGATCGTAGCTCAGCCGTTTTTAAGAGCCGGAGATAAAAATTCAATTGCGGTTGCAGCAGGTCCCAGTCCCCGTTCCTGATCATGGGAAAATAAACCAGCCGCTGGTTCTGGGCTGTATGCACGCCGCCACCCCAGTTGCGGTAATCCGGGGTCAGCCTGTAATTAGAATCAGTATAAACCGGGTCCACGGTAAACAATCCCCCATTGAATTTAGTGGGCCAGTTTCCGCCGGCATTCGCCGCCAGCATATACCTGAACAATTGGAAATTCCGCCCGATTTCCCAGGCCTTGGAACCAGGATGCGCTTTATCAATATGAATAAAACTGCGTTGCCAGAATTGCTGCCACCATTTCGCTGATCGTTCAAATGAAAGTTGTTCTTTACTGCCCGCTTTTTTTAAAGAATCCAGCGCGCTTTTCCAGTTCGCTGCTGTTTCCTCCCTGGCTGAGAAAAGATAAAGTTGCAGGGCCTGATCCCTCGCGGGCTTATTAGATTTTACTTTCCAACTCCTGAAATCCGTGAACGCATACATGCCTTCATCGATACCCGACGCGGAAAAATTCCGCCCGCCCAATGATCCTCCAAAAATCAGTTGACGAAGTGGATTGTATAATTCATCCTTCACCTCTTCCATTCCCTGCTGCTCTACCGTGGCATCAAAAATGGTGGAGGAAGAATTTTGATGAAAGAAAAGGATTTCATTCCCGGAATACCCGATACTGTCTTTTTTGTAAATATGATTTTTAGGAGCCGCCCATTTCCAGGAATTGCCAAAATGCTCACGCGGATGCACTAAACGATCTTTATACCGCCAGCTTTCATAAGCCGCCTCCGCACTTATCTTCTTACTGGCTTTAATAGTAAAGTGAACAACCGGCCGGAATACATCCGCCCGGATTGTAACAACAGCTCTCACTCCTTTATCCTGGCCTTCTATAGTAATATATCCCTGTTGCAAATGCAGCTCCTGTTTGAAATCATTTCCTTCGAATGGATTGGGAAAAAGCCTGATCCGGATGCGACCCGCCTTCATCAGCGCATTATCTTCATTAAAAAACCCGCTGCGGGCAATATAGCAAAGCAGGTCCCCATTTTCTACCCATACATTTAGTCCAATATCTCCACCGCCGCAGGGCATGGATTCAGAAGAATTTTTACTGGGACTACTCCAACTGATATTATAACCGGGATCTGCGAACTGAGCCCTTGAAATTTCAACGACTGGTAATAGAAAGACACAAAACAAGATCGCCTTCATGCGATTTTATTTTCCTTGATGATTAAGACTTTCAGGCTGATAGGTCCATGCGCACCGATTACCAGGCTTTGTTCTATGTCCGCTGTTTTCGAAGGACCGGCAATAAAGGCCCCAAATCCTCTTTCATTGATCCTGGTCTGCTGGTAGGCCTGGTGCATATTCGAAATTATTTCATCCTCGCGGAGGACCAGCACGAGTTGCTGGCAGATATAGGGTAATAACCGGTTCTTCATTTGTTCTTCCGTAAGCCAGATGGCAGCGTTCTCCGCAACTCCCAGCTTCCCTCTTACAATGGCCATATCAACACCCGCCAGTTGCCTGGCCGTCATTTCAGACAGGCTGTTCTCATTATCCCCGGCAGCATTTATGACGAACTTACCAGCCCCGGATTCCTGTTCCGCAAAAGTTGACACCTCTTCTTCTCCTGAGATTTCCAGCCATTGACCACCGATAGCTTCCAGGGTAGTCTTGAATTTCGCCAGCACATCATCGTAATGAATAGCCAGGTCCTGCTCCAGCCCGGGTAATGCAACTGCTCCGGGCCGGCCTGCTTTTATCGCCTGTAAAATATGTTCCCGGGCATTCATTGTTTTTTATTTTTTATATACCAGTCCCTGAAACTTCTACCTGCTGGCCCCGGCATTTCCCTTTGCCGGTACCAGGGATTTAGTTTATGGTTCAGTAAAAAAGGAAGATAGCGCATGCACCAACGCCCTACTCTTCCTGCCACCCTGTATAATGCAGGCCTTGCCAAAATAAATGCCATGCCTTTAACCATTAGTTTCTTGGCAGGGGCAACTTGACCTTCGCTGGCAATGACCTGCCGCCATTTCCAAAGCTGTTCGTGAATATCTATTTTAACAGGACAGACATTACTGCAACTTCCGCAAAGGGTGGAGGCAAAGGGAAGATCGGAATAAGATTTCAGGTCCAGGTTGGGATTTAGAATTGAGCCAATCGGGCCTGCAACGGCCGTATGATAACTGAACCCTCCACTGCGCCGGTAAACCGGGCAGGTATTAAAACAGGCGGCACAACGAATACATTTCAATGAATTCCGGAAATCAGCCCGTGCCAACTGGCGGCTTCTCCCATTGTCCACAATAATGATATGCATTTGCTGGCCTTCCCGGGGTTTATGAAAATGACTGGAATAAGTTGTGATTGGCTGGCCTGTAGCACTCCTGGCCAGGAGTCGAAGAAAAACCCCCAGGTGTTCTGCCTTTGGAATTATTTTTTCAATACCCATGCAGGCAATATGTACAGGTGCCGCATGAGCACCCATATCAGCATTTCCTTCGTTAGTACAAACAACAAATCCACCGGTTTCGGCGATCGCAAAATTCACACCGGTAATAGCCAGCCCGGCTTCCAGGAATTTTTCACGTAAATGCTCCCTCGCTGCCCGTGTAAGATAAAGAGGATCGGCATTTCCTTTTTCTGTATGCAGGTGTTGATGAAAAGTATCACTGACGTCCTGTTTGGTTAAATGAATCGCGGGTAATACGATGTGACTGGGAGGTTCTTTGCGAAACTGCACGATCCTTTCGCCCAGGTCCGTATCCACCACTTCAATTCCCATTGTTGCGAGGAAATGATTCAGGTGGCATTCCTCGGTGAGCATACTCTTACTTTTTACTACTCGTGTAATATTATGCTGCCGGATAATATCATACACAATCTGGTTATGCATGTCGCCATTGCTGGCCCAATGTACCATTACCCCATTTTGCCGGGCATTGTTTTCAAATTCCACCAGGTATTCGTCCAGTTTGGAAAGTGTATGATTTTTAATTTCAGAGGCCCATTGCCGGAGTTGCTCCCATTCCGGGAGGGTATGGGCAGCCTTATCTCTTTTTTGCCGGATAAACCAAAGCGTTTCATCATGCCAGTCGGTCCGGGCTTCATCTGCAATAAACTCCTTTGCTAATATGGCATGCGCTTTCATGTAATGTATGTTTCAACGCGTTTTTCTCAATTACTTAATAACAACTGATCATCCATTGCCTGGCGCATTCAGTATTTCGGCAATATGAATGATTTTCACCGGGCTTTTTTGCCTTCGCAGGATTCCTTCCAGGTGCATGAGGCAACTGCTGTCGGTAGCGGTTAGATAATCAATATTATTCCTTGCATGATCTTTTATCCTGTCTTTTCCCATTTTCACACTCAACGCTTCTTCAAATACACAGAAAGTGCCGCCAAAACCACAACATTCATCTTCCCGCGAGGGCAATGTCAATTGCAGTCCCTCGACCATTGCCAGCAGCTTTCCGGGTTTGGAAAAAGGGGGTTCCACTTTTTCACTCATGGACGAAAGATGCAGTCCTCTTTGGCCATGACAGCTGTTATGCAAACCTACTTTAAAAGGAAAACGGGCATCGAGTTTTTCTATTTTCAAAATATCGGTAAGAAACTCCGTTAATTCAAAGACAGTGTGTCGGATTCTTTCCGCTTCACCCGGATTTTGATCATGGTGCAAATGTTCCCGGATATGCAGTGTGCAACTTCCCGATGGTGATACGATATAATCGACACCCCGGAAATTATTGATAAAATTCTCATCACAGGCTTTTGACCAGTTGGCGAAACCGCTGTTGGCCATAGGCTGCCCGCAACAGGTTTGGTTAAGGGGAAACACAACTTCGCAACCCAGTTTTTCCAGCAGTTGAAGCGTAGCTATGCCTGCCGGGGGATAAAATTGATCGATATAACAGGGAATAAACAATCCTATTTTCATAGGCGGCTGGCATGAATGGCAGAGTATAATTTCAATTCAATGATATCAGCAGGCAGGCCCTTTGTATTCCAATGGTGATGAATGGCTAGCGCCGCCCCCATGGCGCTGGCCTGGGCTACAGAAGCCGCATACACTTCAATCTCCGGAAAAGCTTCGGCCAGCATATGCATGAAGATAGCATTGTTACCAAATCCTCCATCTACAAAAATCCGGCTCACCGGGGTTCCTTTCAGGACGATATTGGTACTTCTTATCTGCTGATCCATGATATCAGCAATCAGTTGATGATAGGCTTTCTCATAATTTCCAAACCTGTTGAGTTCCCTGCTGCCAAAACGGGATTGACCGATCATAGTTCCCTCCTGGGTTTTACGAGTGGCCATACCCCGGGGCATGATGGCCTGGATCAATTCAGGATCAGGTTTTACTTTTTTATAATAATCAACAGCCGTATTAAAATGTGCCGCCAGTCTTTTTACCTGTTGCTCATGTTCGTAACCTGCAAACAAGCGGGAAGCTTTTACCGGTTTACCTTTATAGGAAAGATAGCATAGGCAATCCTCCAGCAATTCATAATCCGAAAGCTGGCTATGATTAAATGGATTCAGGCTGATGCTCCAGGTGCCGGTTGATAAAAGCACGAAGGGATCGGTAAAGGAAGACAAATAGGGTATCAATGCGGCAGAACTGTCGTGAAGCCCCACTCCCACCGCGATTCCCTCCGGCGTATGCCCCGCCAATTCAGTGCCATCCTTTACGGGAGGAAACTTTGGAGCCAGCCCTTCCTCCTTTACCCACCGGTGATAAGCATTCCATTGAAAATGCCAGAGCCCGGTATGACAACCGATGCTGGTGATATCCGTATTAACCTGAGCGCTGAGGATATAACTCAGGTATTGGGGAAGATGTAAAGCATGCTGTATCCGCGCAAACTCGTTTGGCTTTTCATTTTTCAACCGGTAGAGTTGCATGCCTGAATTCAAACTACCGAGTACCGGTGAAGCGGTCTGTTTGGCCAGCTGGCTTTCTCCTCCATAACGTTCATAAAATTTTTGCTGAAGTTCTGCGGGGTAGGGTTTAAGATAATTGTATAATGGCAAAAAGGGTTTGCCTTCTTTATCCAGGTAAACAAAGCTTGCGCCATATGCGGAGAAATTGACGGCCTTCATATCAAACCGTGGGTCCTGGCTTATTTTCTCAAATTCCCGCTGTATCCAGCTGGTCAAGGCTGCGATATCTTCACAAGCAAATCCATCTTCATCCCGCCCGTCTTCTAACTGGGTACTCAACTCGTAAACAATCCTATACTCTTCGTCAAAGAGCAGGAGCTTTTTGTTGGTCTTTCCCACATCGAAAATTGCTATGACAGGAATCTTTTGCATTATAAACCGGTTGCTACTGTTTTAACACCCCTTTCTTTGATGAGTTGCTGCCTGATTTTCTGTTCGCGGTAGAACTGAAGTGGATCCAGCACTCCTCCACTGCGCAGCCTGGCTTCAGCCACAAGGGCTCTTACATCAGTCCGGAAACAATCCTGCAATACTTGTTGCGCAGCAACCACGTCATTATTTTCCTGGGCAGCATCCAGCTTATTCCTGTCAACAAGTAACGCCTGCGCATAGGCGATCATAATCGCTTCCACGGACTGCAGGAGATCCTCCAAAGGATCCTTCACGTTGTGGGAAGCATCGATCATCCAGCCTAAATCTTTTGTATGATCCATAGCCCGCGCATCGAGTCCTTCCACCAGCTCATTGAAAATTAAAAAGAGCTGGTAAGGTTTTATACTTCCCACTGTGAGGTCATCATCCCCGTATTTGCTATCATTAAAATGAAATCCTCCCAGTTTTCCTTCCATCAGTAAAAGCGCGACGATCTGTTCGATATTGGCATTGGGCAGGTGATGGCCCAGGTCAACCAGGGTATAAGCCTGCTTACCCAATTTGCTGGCATATAAATAAGACTGGCCCCAATCGCCTACAGTCATGGAATAAAAATTGGGCTCAAAGGCTTTGTATTCGACAAACATTTTCCAATCTCCAGGCAGGGCAGCATAGATCTCTTCCAGTCCCTGGAGCGTATACTGGAATGCCTTGCGGAAATTCAGCTGCCCGGGAAAACAACTTCCATCGGCCAACCATACTGTCAGTGAATCGGCGCCCAATTCAATTCCATGGCGGATCACTTCAATGTTATGATCGACAGCCTGCTTCCGCACCTCCTTATTTACATGTTGCAATGATCCGAATTTATAACTCCATTCCTGCCCGGGCTGGTCCTGGAACGTATTCGAGTTAACGGCATCGAACTTCAACCCCAATTCCGCAGCCAGCATGCGGATACCGGCATAA
>DASUMO010000070.1:0-10548 GCA_036277695.1 Chitinophagaceae bacterium | reverse complement strand
TAGAGGAATTCATGCCTTAAGGCTTTTTGTTCATCCTGGTTTATTTGAATGAGAAGACTGGTATTGTTGATTTTTTCATTGTTCTTCAGATCCCTGGCAACGAAATAAAAAAAACCAGCTATCAGGACAAGGAAAACCGATATGGCAATCAATAAACCTGCGGACCAGAAATACCAAAGCGATACAAAAGCAGCGACTGCAGTGGTCAAACGGAGAAAGCCAAATCGACGTCTGGTTCTGGACAGGGATTGCCGGAGGCCAAATAATTCCTGGAGACGCTGATCATACCAGGCAGCGGGAGTACTATTCATGATATGTTAAAACTATATTATCTCTTGAGGAGGCCAAAATTAACTGAATCCAGGAAAGGGTAAACCTTGTTTCTTTTATTCTAACACCGAGATAAGGCAGATGGGGACTCTTAACTTTTCAATTCAATTTATTACCGGCATTATCCGTAATTTTACAGGCTTTAAAACCAGGGGGCGTTTGGTTTTGACAGCATAGGTCTTTGAAAGTGTAAGCATGTCCTGCGTTGCGTAATTAGCAGGTAAATCTGAATACGCAAACCATAAATGGCAATACTCAGTATGCCATGGCTGCCTAATCAGTGATTAAGTAGTCATTAGGGCCGCCGGGCCGGTTCGCTTGTTTCCTTGCCCCGCCGCCGACTTAAAACAAAACAAGATGCTGCAACCAAAGGCTGTGCTGGTTGCTTAAGACTATGCAGCTAAGGAATAAATCGGTTGCCCGTTTCCAGTTTATTCCCTACACCCCAAAACCGGATAAGCATGTAGAAAGCTTTTGATGAATATGTTTGGACACGAGTTCGAATCTCGTCGCCTCCACTATTTTGAATGCAGCGTTTGTAAAATTGATTGAGCAAATGCTGCATTTTTTTTGCATTACCTATTTCTCCTAATCCACTACTTGTTGACAGATTCCTTCACTTATCAAGTGTTTCGTAACAGTTATAAAGGTCATGTTGTTAAGATCGGCATAGGACTTTAGGTTTACTTCATACTGGCTCTCACTGTCAACTTTGTCAATGAACTGGCGTCTCGCCATACTACTAATTTATCTTTCTGGTCTTCATAGTTACCGGCTGGGAGCCCAATACTGGTCAACACTCGGAGGAGGTTTTGGTTATGGTGGCGGAGGTGTCAGCCCCGTTTATGCATTGGTAGAGCATAACAATGAGCTGTATGCCGGGGGATATTTTGGAATTGCTGATATGATACAGGCCAATTGTATAGCAAAGTGGGATGGTGACCGCTGGAATCCCCTTGGGCCGGGGTTAAACGGCACCGTGTATGCCATGGTTGTATATAATGGTGAATTATATGCCGGGGGGCTTTTTAGTTTCACCAGTTTTTCAACTGTAAGTGTAGCCCGTTGGAATGGATCCACCTGGTCAGCAGTTGGAACCGGGTTTTCATCTGCATCCTGGAATGAAATAAGGGCCCTGGCTGTTTATAACGGGGATCTTTATGCCGGGGGATCATTTAAGACTGCAGATGGCGTGTTGGTTAATAATATTGCTAAATGGAACGGCAGCAACTGGCTACCGGTGGGAGCAGGGACGAATAATGACGTGAGAGCATTGGTGGTTCATAATGGTGCGCTTTATGCCGGGGGCTCATTTGATACGGCCGGCGGTTTCCCTGCTTTCCATATTGCAAAATGGGATGGAACAGCCTGGTCTTCCCTTGGGACCGGAACCAATGGTCCGGTTAATGCACTGGTTATATACCGTGATACTTTGCAGGTTGCCGGAGTATTTAGCCAGGCAGGCGGGAATCCGGCCAACAATATTGCTAAATGGGATGGCAGAACGTGGAACCCCTTAAGGAGTGGATTGACCGGTAGTTGGGGTGGGAGTGTTATGGCTCTCGCCATCTACAATGATTATTTATATGCAGGCGGGGATATCAATTTAGCAGCAGGAAATCCAGTCAATAATATTGCGAAATGGAATGGCGATTCCTGGTCATCGGTAAGGCAGGGAGCTAACTTTACGGTTCAGGCATTGCTCAGTGCCGATTCCTCCCTGTACGCGGGTGGGTGGTTTGATCGGGTAGATGGTGGTTTGCCTGCCAGCAACATTGCAAAATGGAAAGAAAACTGCAGTAACCCTCCGCCTGTTCAACCCGGCGCAATCAATGGCAATTGGTTGGTTTGTCCTGGCAGCACTGAAAATTACCAGGTTAACCCGGTACCGAATGCAACGAATTATAGCTGGACCTTATGGCAGGGATGGCAGGGTGCTTCAACTACTAATACTATTGCGGTTTCAATACCTCCGGGTTCAGCTCCTTTTGGCAGTTACTTTCCTATCAGCGTGATTGCCCAAAACGATTGCGGTGGCAGTTATTTTACTGTGGCCGATATAAGTCTGTACGAAGAGTATGATTCGGGCATCGAAATTACCGGCTTCGACCAGGTATGCGGGGGAGATACGGTTACCTATCATTATCCTTTGCCTGGGAGCAATTATAGCTGGACTTTACCTACCGGATGGACGGGAAGTTCCGATTCCAGTTATATTAATGTTATTGCAGGTCCCCAAAGCGGAACGCTGGTACTTGATCTGACCTACCATTGCGGGTATACGTTACAACAGTCATTGGATATAACCACCTTTAATCCTCCCGCGCAACCGGGGCCCATTAGCGGGAACGGCCAGGTAACTGCAGGCCAGACACAGAATTATTCGGTCAATCCGGTGCCTGGAGTGACCGGCTATATTTGGTCATTACCATCCGGTGGGATAATAACTACCGGAAACAATACAAACTCTATTACAGTTAATTTTACTACTGCCGGGGTTCACCAGCTTTCTGTTAAGTCTTATAATCTCTGCGGTCAGAGCAGTGTACAGACAATCCAGGTTACCGTTTCAGTGCTCACGCCGGTAACAACCATGACTAATAATTCAGAAGTATATATCACTCCTAACCCATCGAGCGGCCCGTTTTACTTGCGTGTGAAGGGAATGCAATCCAGGTTTATTAATACGGAAATTCTAAACAGTGTCGGACAGCTTATATTCAGCAGCCGGGAAAAAGCAGGTTCCAATGATTATAGCCAGCTGATCAACATCCCGAACATGGCCCAGGGAATCTACTGGCTACGCATCCTGATCGATAACAAAGTGTTCCTGCGGTCCTTTGCCAGGATCGAATAATTATTATTTCACAAAAAAGCCATCCTCCTCTTTTGCCTGCCCTTATCGCGGGCATTTGCTTTGAAGGGGGCAGTGACCTGGCATGCCGATCCGGTTCCAACTGTTAGCCGGAAATCTGTTTTTTCTGATTATTTTACAGCAAATAAGCTAATCAGCATTCATGGCAGCTTTCTCTATCAGGCGGGCGATTATCATCGGGTACATTGCTGCCCTGATTATCATCAGTTTCTTTACGTTTTATACCTGGATGAATCTGCAAAAAGCAGAACAGGAGAATCAGCAGGTCAATGAAACCTTGTTAACGTTACGATCGGTAGAAGCCGTTTTGGATGATATGCAGAATATCGAAACGGGTCAGCGGGGATATGTGATTTCAGGGGATAAATCTTTCTTAGGGCCTTATCATTCTTCGTTGCAACACCTGCAAACAGATACGATTGCTTTAAAAGAGGTGCAGTCACAGGATGCAAACCGGGAAAATGATATTCAAGAATTATTGGATTTTGTAGCACGAAAGGCAAAGTTTGCAGCGGAAACGATAGAAGTTATGGACCAGGAAGGTCCCGAGGCAGCCCGTCTACGTGTTCAATCTGCAGAAGGGAAATTCCTGATGGATAATATCAGGCGCCTTGCCCAAAAAATTGAAGAACAGGAGCGGACCATATTGCATAAATTTAATCTGGCCCGGAACAATACAGCAAAGCAAACCAGCAAACTTTTCTTCCTGCTGACCTTATTGTTTTTTGTTTTCCTTGTTACATTTTTTCTTTTTGTGCGAAAGGACGTTTCCGAAAGGTTATCCCGCGAACTGAACAGCCGGCTCACTGAAAAAACCATTGCCTTTAAAGATATCCTTGACCGTATCAGCGATGGATTCATAGCGTTGGACCGGGATTGGAATATCGTTTATGTAAATAATACAGTGGCCCGGGCAGCAGGGCGGGATGATTTGATCGGTAAGAACATCTGGAAGGAATTCCCGGACACTGTGGGCACGGAATTTTTCGATGCTTACCACAAAGCCATGGAAAAACAGGAATACATTTTTATGGAAGCTTTCTCAGCCCCACATAATGCCTGGTACGAAAATCATATTTATCCCTCGGTTCATGGACTGACTATTCATTCCCGCGACATTACAGAAAAAAAACAGACCGAGCTGAAACTGCGGGAGACGACAGAGCGATTCAACACTATTGTGAATGCGACAAACGAGGTATTATGGGAGGCTGACCTCGTAAATAACACCGCCTGGTGGAATGATAATTATTACCTGAATTTCGGGTATCACCGGGAAAAGGTTAGTAATACCAATTATTGGCAGGATCACTTGCACCCGGAAGACCGGGACCGGATATTGCAGGAAGTGGGTGAAAAGCTCGCAGATAAAACGGCTACTAATATTAGTGGTGAGTATCGTTTTGCCAAAGCCGATGGCAGCTATGTGCATATTTATGACCGTTGTTATATTATGCGTGACAGCGAAGGCAATGCGTACCGGTTGATAGGTTCCATGACGGATGTTACTTCTTTATTTGAAACGCGGAAGGAATTGCAAAAATCAGAGGAGCAATACCGTTTGTTGGTTGAGCAGGCGACTGATGCCATTTTTATTGCCGGGGCAGATGGCCGGTTTATGCTGGTTAATTCCAGTGGTCTCCGGCTTTCACAATATAACCTGGAAGAATTAAAGAATATGACGATCTATGACCTGGCTGATCAGGAAGAGCTAAAGGTTCGGCCTTTTGATCTTACGCTGATGGCTACGGAGAGCGGGGCCCGGTCAGAAAGAAAAATGCGCAAGAAAGATGGATCGGTGATCGATGTGGAAGTGAATGCCAAATATTTGTCGGATGGCAGGTTTCTTGCATTTATACGGGATATCACCGAAAGGAAGAAAACGGAAAAAGAGATCCTGCATTCGAACGAACGCTTTGAGCTGATTTCAAAAACCACCAATGATGCACTCTGGGAGCTGGAGTTTGAAACAGATAAAGGTTGGGCCAATGACCGACACCAATCCCTTTACGGTCTAACGGTGAATGATCCCATCCCCCCGCACGAGGAATGGGAATGTCGCATCCACCCGGATGACAGGGAGAACGTCATTCAAAGTTTTAACCGGGTCCTGGATTCGATGGACCATGTGTGGATTGAAGAGTATCGTTTTTATGCCGGGATTAATAAGGATCTGATCGATGTTTATGATCGCACCTATATCATAAGAGATGAAACGGGTAAGCCCGTGCGCATGACCGGCAGCATGATGGATATCACTGCCAGGAAAAAAGCGGAGCAGGAAATAAGTAAAGCCAGGGAATTAGCCGATAAACTGATTGATAGCCTGCCAGGTGTTTTTTATTTTTATGATCAAACGGGAAAGTTTATTCGCTGGAACCGGCAATTTGAAGTCGTTACGGGTTATACGGGCGATGAAATTGCCCGTATGCACCCCATTGATTTTTTTGATGAATCCGATAAAGAGTATATAACTGGCAGAATACAGGAAGTTTTTACCAAGGGGGTAAATGATGCAGAAGTCAGTTTTATTAATAAAGAAGGTATAAAAATCCCTTATTACTTTAAAGCCATTCTGATTAACTACAACGGTGAATCCTGCCTGCTCGGAACCGGAATTGATATTTCGGAGCGTAAAAGAGCCGAAGAAGAGCTTCGATTATCCGAACAGAAATACAAGCTGCTATTTGATAATAATCCTTTACCCATGTGGATGTTGTCCTTGCCCGAACTTGACATAATCGATGTGAACGAAGCAGCGACGGAACATTACGGGTACACAAGAGAAGAATTTCTTGCATTGAACTCTGTTGATTTGCGCCCCCCGGGAGAAATACTCCGTTACCTTGAAAAAGCCAGGTCAGAAGGAGGCGGCGTACGGTATTCGGAAGGTTGGCATCATATTAAAAAGGATGGAACCATGATCGACGTGGAAGTCTTCGCCCATGACCTGGATTACGATCAGAAAAAAGTTCGATTGGTACTGGTGAATGATGTAACGGAAAAGAAAAAAGCGACTGCGGCCCTCAACGAATCACTCGAGAATATCCGTCAACTGACGGATTATATCCAGAATATCCGGGAGGAAGAACGAACCCATATTGCCCGCGAAATTCATGATGAACTGGGTCAACAACTCACTGTTTTAAAAATGGATGTATCCTGGCTGGGGAAAAAACTAAATACTGCAGATAATGAACCGGCCAGGCAGAAATTAAAAAACCTTGCGGATATGCTCGATGGAACGGTGAAAACGGTCCGCAGGATTTCCTCTGAACTTAGACCCAGCCTACTGGATGACCTCGGGCTTGTAGCGGCCATGGATTGGCATCTCCGGGAATTTGAAAAACGCTCAGGTGTAAAAGTCCTGTTCAATGAGCCGGCCCATGAGTTAACCATGCCGGAAACTATTAAAACAGGTTTGTTCAGGATTTTCCAGGAGTCGCTCACTAATGTGGCAAGGCATGCCGAGGCTAAACAGGTAAAAGTGGAGCTGTCAGAAAGAGACGGTCACTTCATTCTACAGATCGGGGATGATGGAAAAGGTTTTGATAAATTACAGGCAGACAATAAACGTACCCTGGGAATACTGGGAATGAAAGAAAGGACCGTAATGATGGGAGGAAATTATGAGATCTGTAGTGAACCGGGCCGGGGTACAACTGTCATCATATCCGTTCCCGTATTAAGTAAGCTGAATTAATCGTAATCTTATCCATATGATCAGGATACTGCTGGCTGATGATCATGCCATCGTAAGAAGGGGACTCATACAGTTATTGAGAGAGGAATACCCATCAGCCCTGGTTGAAGAAGTGGGCGATGCGGAATCACTGGTAAAAAGAGTAGTGGAGCAGGAATGGGATGTAGTGATCTGCGACCTGAGCATGCCCGGCCGCAGCGGGCTTGATGCACTCCGCCAGATCAGGCAGACATCTCCTTCATTACCGGTACTTATCATGAGCATGCACCCGGAAGATCAGTATGCGATCCGGGTCCTGAAGGCTGGTGCTTCCGGCTACCTGAATAAAGCATCCATTCATGATGAGATATTGCCCGCCATTCAAACGGTGCTGCAGGGGAGAAAGTTTATAACCGCCACCATAGCAGAAAAACTGGCCGATGCCTTTGATTCGGTTTCGGAAAGGCAGTTGCACGAATCGCTTTCTGACAGGGAGTTTGATGTTTTCAAACTCATCGCGAGTGGTAAATCTGTTTCGGAAATCGCAGTCCAGCTTTCGCTGAGCGTAACAACGGTCAGTACCTACCGGGCAAGAATCATGGAAAAAATGCAAATGCGTTCCAATGCTGATCTGACCCGCTATGCGCTGGAACAAAAACTGATTTAGGCTGAACTTTGTAGTATAGTTACTACTCTGAATTAGTTTCCCCTTCTACATCTAGCCGATAACCAGTTCCCTATTTTTCCTGATCATGCCGGGAACGGCTGTGAGATCGCAGCCAGTCAACTTATCCATTCTACTATGTTACGTGTACTAATCGCAGATGATCATGAAATAGTAAGGCGCGGTCTAAAACAGATTATACATGAAGGTTTTGCATTTGCGGATATAGAGGAAGCCGGGGATTGCCCGGCATTGGTGAACAAGGCCCTGTCGGGCGAATGGAGCATTATCGTCTCCGACCTGGCCATGCCGGGCGGCGGCGGCCTGGAAGCTTTGAAACAAATACATCGGTCAAAACCCGCATTACCCGTACTGATCCTGAGTATTTATCCGGAAGAGCAGTATGCCCTGCGTGTAATGAAAGCCGGTGCTTCAGGTTACCTCAATAAAGATGCTGCACCCGAAGAATTGGTGATCGCTATGCAAAGAATCCTGGCTGGCCGTCGTTACCTGACTGAAAATATGTCGGAAAAGATCGCCCAGCGTCTCGAGGGAACTGATGACATCCCATTGCATGAATTACTCAGCGACCGGGAATGGGATGTATTTCACTACCTGGCCAAGGGAAAAACGGTTACGGAAATCTGTGAACTATTACTATTAAAAAGCACGACCGTTAGTACCTACCGCACCCGTATTCTCAGTAAAATGCATATGCGGACTAATGCAGATATTATTCAATATGCGTTGGAGAACGATCTTATCTGAATAAGGGTACGTAGTTTTTCTGTTAGATTTCCCATTAAACATTTATTGAAGACAATTAGTAACCGTTTCAATTTTGTTTATCCGGTACTAAATATTTCTTTGCATATGGTGAAGGCGAATAATGCAACAAGAAAATTGTTGATCCTGATTGTAGATGATAATATGAGTTTTGTGGAAAGGATGATCAACCTGCTCGAAGAGGTCCGTCATATTGGTTATATCAATGTTGCTTCAGACTTCAGTGAGGCATACCGTTATATGTCGGAAGAAATACCAGACCTGGTATTGCTTGATATTAATTTACCCGGGAAAAGCGGGATTGAAGTTTTACGCAGGATCCGTTCGGAAGGACATGATTCCACGGTTATCATTCTGACAAATCACCATGATGAATACTACCGCCAGCTTTGCCGGGACCTGGGCGCTAATCATTTTCTCGATAAATCCAGTGACTTCAACAAAGTGCCGGGAATAATTGAAGAGATGAGTGCCGGGTAATTGTACGCCCCCGGAATTTGCCCCTCATTTATGTCTTTCTGCCAAAACATTGATTACATCCTGCAAGCGAAAATTTCGGGCCTGGAGCAATACCAGGTAATGATATAAGAGATCCGCAGCCTCACCCAGGAATTTTTCGGCGTCATCATCTTTGCTTTCAATTACCAGTTCTACAGCTTCTTCCCCCACTTTCTGGGCTATTTTATTGATTCCTTTACTAAACAGGGTAGAGGTGTAAGATGAAGCAGAAGGACTGGCCTTTCGTTCGGCGATAATATTTTCAAGGCGGCCCAGGTTGAATAGACGGTTTGTTTCATTAAAACAGGTATCGGCACCCGTATGACAAACGGGACCTTCGGGAACTGCTTTGACAAGCAGGGTATCATTATCACAATCAGGCAGGATTTCCACTACTCTGAGGTAATTGCCGGAGCTTTCACCCTTTGTCCACAGGCGTTGCTTGCTGCGGCTATAAAAAGTCACCGTTTTTTCACGTTGGGTCTTTGCAAAAGCTTCGTCGTTCATAAAACCAAGCATCAATACGTTGCAGGTTTCATTATCCTGTATGATAACCGGTATAAGTCCGTCGCTATATTTTGTAAAATCAGGGTTCATGGTTTCCTGTTTTTGGTTGATCAGATTCAATTGTTTCCTGTTTCCTTAATCGTGCGAGTATAATAATAAGGATCATAGCCTTACGGGTATATTGTTTTGCTGAAGGTATCGTTTCAGTTCAGGAATGGGAATTTCGCCAAAATGAAAAATGCTTGCAGCTAATGCTGCATCGGCTTTAGCATCGAGAAAAACTTCTTTAAAATGCATTTTGCTTCCTGCTCCCCCCGACGCGATCACGGGAATATTCACAGTAACGGATACATCGCGGGTAATATCGATCGCAAAGCCATTTTTAGTACCATCATGTTCCATTGATGTGAGTAAAAGCTCACCTGCTCCTCTTGCCCTTACTTCTTTTGCCCATTCCAGGGTGATAAGTTCTGTAGGTGTACGGCCTCCATGGGTTACCACCCGCCAGTTACCTTCTATTTTTTTGGTATCAATGGCCACCACCACGCATTGGCTCCCAAAATTGA
The DNA here is from genome assembly GCA_036277695.1 of Chitinophagaceae bacterium. Taxonomy (GTDB): domain Bacteria; phylum Bacteroidota; class Bacteroidia; order Chitinophagales; family Chitinophagaceae; genus CADEDV01. The sequence continues at coordinate 640 of DASUMO010000070.1, read as the reverse complement.
GCGCTAATTCATTAATGAGATCCGGATTTCTCACTGCGGAAGTATTTACAGAGATTTTATCCGCTCCATTTTCTAGCAATATGCTGACATCCTCCACTGTATTAATACCGCCACCTACTGTAAACGGGATATTAATATGGGTGGCAATCTCCCTTACCAGTTTTGCCAGGGTCTTTCTTTTTTCCGTGGTAGCCGTAATATCAAGAAAAACCAGTTCGTCCGCACCTTCCCGGCAATAGCGCATCGCCAACTCTACCGGGTCTCCTGCATCGCGGAGTTGCACAAAATTGGTACCTTTTACCGTGCGGCCATCTTTAATGTCCAGGCAGGGTATAATTCGTTTGGTAAACATTAGCTGATAAACCTTTTTAAGTCCTCCAATCGTATCCGGTTTTCATATAGAGCTTTACCAATAATGACCCCGCTGCATCCTGCCTGTCGCAAGTCTTCAAGCTCTTCCGGTGTAGTGACACCTCCGCTTGCGATCAGGTCTATCGAAGGGTGCTGGTTCAGAATTTTTTTATAGAGCAGCGTAGCTGGTCCCTGCAACAATCCGTCCTTACTCACATCGGTACAAAAAAACTGCTTAACGCCTTTGGTTTTATATTTTTCAATGATGTCAAAAACCGTCAGGGAAGTC
>DASUMO010000069.1:0-18118 GCA_036277695.1 Chitinophagaceae bacterium | reverse complement strand
TTTTTTCTCCAGGTCGGTTTCCTTGAAACTGACAATTTCTGCCGCCATTGCTTTCCGGGTGCTTAACAGGTCCTGGATGATCTCGCGGGAGGATTTGGTACAGTTATCCAGGAAAAGGGGGTCAGCTTCGGCGGTATAACGTGCAAAAACCGGGTTGTTTTCTTCCAGTATTTTTTTGAGACGATGAATAAAAGTGTGCTGGTAAGTCTGAAGGTGCACAATATTTTCAAAAATGGACCATTTACCGGAGACAAGGGGGCGCCTGATCTGTTCATCATTCAGGACATCAATGATATCCAGTAATGATTTGTGCTGGTATTGCAAGCGGGTTGTAACAGATGATGGTAATTGCATTCGAGTTTGCGCAGTTTCTGGTTGGTTAATGTCAAATCCTTCTAGGATTCCCAAACACGGGTGCCCTCACTACAATTCGCACAAATGTCAATATTCTTCCGGCCCTCCAGGATCTTTTTTCTGAATTTAGTGTATTCGCCGTTTTTCCAGATTTCCCTGAATGATTTTTTTTTGAGATCACCCAGTTGATGGCTGGCATCTTTATCAAAGCAACAGGGTGCAACCAGCCCATCCCAGGTGATCACGGGATCATGCCAGAGTCGCCAGCAATGATTCGCCAGTTTTCCCTTGAAGGCATAACCTTCCTCTGTTTTCCTGTATCGGCTGTATTTATCAATTGTTGGGATCAGCTGGTGCGGATCATTATTGTAATCATATACCTGGGCTGTTTTGAACCATACATCATCCACTCCTATGTCGCGACCTAGTTTTTTGATTTCTTCCACCTGGTGTTCGTTGGGCTTAACCACCAGGAATTGAAAAACCACGAAAGGAGTTTTGCTGTTGAGCTGCTTTTTCCATTTGATAATATTTTTGGCGCCTGCAATGACTTTGTCCAGCTTACCGCCCACGCGGTATTGCTGGTACACTTCCTGGGTGGTACCGTCAATAGAAATGATGAGTCGGTCCAGCCCGCTTTCAATAGTGCGTTTAGCATTGCTATCGGTCAGGTAATGCGCATTGGTAGAGGTGGCCGTATAAATTTTTTTCCCGGAGGCATAACTGACCATATCCAGGAAATCGGGGTTCAGGTAGGGCTCACCCTGGAAATAAAAAACCAGGTAAAGCAGGTCTTTATGCAATTGATCAATCGTTTCACGGAAGAAATCCTGTTGCAGCATTCCTGTTGGCCGTGTAAATGCCCTCAACCCGCTGGGGCATTCCGGGCAGCGCAGGTTGCAGGAAGTGGTAGGTTCAAATGAAATGGAAACAGGATAACCCCATTGAACGGGTTTTTTTGTCCATTTGCTGAAATAATAACTGCCCAGCACTTTCAACCCGTTCCAGGTGCGGCGGAGAGTGAGTTTGGAAAAAAGATTAATGGTATCGTTCCTGTTGAGCCGGGGCATCGGGTATAAAGGTAAGCCCTATTATGAAATGTACTTACTACTTAGTATTTAGTATATAGACCCCTATTATGAAATGTACTTACTACTTAGTATTTAGTATATGACAGCTAAATTGGATTATACCAGCTCGAGTAACTTTTATTAGTCACAGATTTACAACTATTCAACTACCGTTCAACCACTGTTCAACCAGATTAAACCAGTGAATAAGGACAGCAGCATATATTTTATTAAAGGGTCGAATGATGAGTAAACATTAGTTGCTATCTTCAAAACAGATTAAGCAATGAGCTCTACCGCTTCATATCAGATATTCGGCCTGGGTGATACTGCGCTGGTAGTTGATTTTGGCAACCGCATTGATGAGGATCTTAACCGCCGGGTAATACAATATTGCAGGCACTTAAAAACCGCTGCCATCCCGGGTACATTGGAAATCGTCCCGGCATATAGCTCCATCACCTTGTATTATGATCCTGTTGCGATAAGTAAATCAGTTCCAGCCGGGTCAACTATCCAGGCATGGGTAAAAGAAAAATTGACGACCGCACTTGAACAGGAATGGGAAACAACTGCAACGAAAGAACGTCAGATCCGGATCCCCGTTTGTTATGAAGAAGGTTTTGCACCCGACCTGGCTTTGCTGGCAGCTCAGAGAAATTTAAGCTCTGAGGAAGTGATAAGAATTCATAGTAACCATACTTACCGGGTTTATATGCTGGGCTTTTTGCCCGGGTTTACTTATATGGGAAAAGTGGACGAGGCTATAGCCATACCCCGCAAGCCCCAGCCGGTTCCGGTACAGCCCGGCAGTGTGGGTATTGCAGGCCGGCAAACTGGCGTCTATCCGCTGGCATCGCCTGGCGGATGGTATATAATTGGAAGAACCCCAATAAAATTATTTGATGGAACCCGGGAAAATCCTGTCTTATTAGAACCCGGGGATAGTGTACAGTTTTTTTCAATCAGCAAAGATGAATTTACGGATTATTAAAGCAGGTGTACAGGATACCATACAGGATATGGGCCGTATTGGCTGGCAGCACCTGGGCATTAACCCGGGAGGAGCCATGGATAAAGTGGCGGCTGCCATGGCTAATATCCTGGTGGGTAATGCACCCCGTGAAGCAGTGATTGAAATGAACTTCCCGGCCTCCGAATTTTTTTTCGAACAACCCGCCCTGGTTGCTGTCAGTGGCGCTGATTTTTCCATGCATGTAAATGGCGAAGAAATAGCCAGCGACCATCCGGTCCTTTTGAGCAAATTCAGCATCCTGCAATTTCATCGTATAAATAAAGGAGCCAGGGCTTACCTGGCTGTACATGGCGGATTTGATTTGCAGGGTTGGTTAAATAGTTGCAGCACGCACCTGAAAGCTGCCATGGGTGGCTTTCAGGGAAGAGCGTTGGAAAAAGATGATGAGATACCTATGCGGTTAAGAAAAGAACTTTGTCCTATGATCAGCAATAAGGAATACATTGTATTGCCCTGGAAAACGGAACCGGAGCTCCCGGAATCCGATCCTGCCACTGTTTTTATATTGCCCGGGAATGAATGGGAAAGACTGGAAGGTCAGAGTAAAAATATATTGGTTGATCATTCCTTTGTTATCACGCACCAGTCTGACCGGATGGGTTACCAGTTAAAGGGAGAAAAGTTAATGACTAATCAACAGGAAGAAGTCGTTTCCTCGGCCGTGAATTTTGGTACGCTCCAGTTATTACCCGATGGACAACTGATCGTGCTGATGGCCGATCACCAAACGGCGGGAGGTTACCCGCGGGTGGCGCATGTGATCAGCGCTCATCATTCCAGGCTGGCGCAGATGAAACCAGGTCAGATGATCCGTTTCCAGTTTACGGATATCCAGGTGGCTGAGGATCTTTTGCTCCGGCAACAAAAACATTTATTACAGTTACAGAATGCCTGTCATCTCAAATTGGATAATTTCCTGAAACAATGAGCACCGAACAATCAAAGGGGTATCCGAAAGAAACTTCTGATAACAGCTCCGCAAATGCTGCAATGATGCCGGAAATAAATTGTGATATGGGTGAGGGTTGTGTGAATGACGCTCAACTGATGCCTTTCATCCAGGCTGCCAATATTGCCTGCGGCTATCATGCCGGCGATGAAACAACCATGTGGGAAACGGTGAAACTGGCCCTGCAATATAAAGTTTCAATAGGCGCTCATGTTTCTTTCCTGGACCGCGGGAATTTTGGTCGAAGCGAGATCCGGCTCCCGCCGGAAGATGTATATGAACTGGTATTACAGCAACTCTTCATTTTACAGGAGATCGTTTCTTCGTTTGATACGTCGATCAGGCATGTAAAGCCTCATGGGGCATTATACAATATGTCGGCCCTTGATCCCTCGCTGGCAGCAGCTATTGCCCGCGCAGTAAAAGATTTTGATCAGCAGCTGGTCCTTTATGGTTTAAGCGGAAGCCATTCTGTTGAAGAAGCAAAAAAGATCGGGTTGGCTACCCGTCGGGAAGTTTTTGCCGACCGAAGCTACCAGGATGATGGCCGTTTAACTCCCCGTCAACTACCCGGGGCATTGATCACCGATCCTGAAAAGGCCTGGCAACAAGTAATGCAGATGATAACCAGGGGTAACGTGACAACTTTATCCGGAAAGATCATTCCTGTTGTTGCCGAAACCATCTGCGTTCATGGTGATGGAGTACAGGCCCTGCCTATTCTTCAACGGATCCATGAAGGCTTAAAACAAACTGTTCATACATAAATGAATTTTCCAGATTCATTTTTATCCATCTCAACGTTCCGGCAACATGGGAGAACCAAATAATCAGCATGTTAAAAAAACGAACTGGAAAGGACCTGTCGCCGGGGCTGCATTCCTGATGGCGACCTCTGCTATTGGACCCGGTTTTTTAACACAAACCAGTTTATTTACCCAGGAATTGCTGACAAGTTTCGGGTTTGTAATCCTGGTTTCTATATTACTGGATATCGGCGCCCAATTAAATATCTGGCGCATCATTACTGTAAGTGAAAACAGGGCACAGGATATTGCCAATAAAATATTTCCCGGGCTGGGATTCGTTCTGGCAGGATTGATTGCTTTCGGGGGACTGGTCTTTAATATTGGCAATATTGCCGGTTGCGGGCTGGGTGTAAATGTACTGACGGGAGCCGAAGTCAAAACAGGCGCCATGTTGAGTTGCCTGGTAGCCCTGGGCATATTCTGGTATAAAGAAGCAGGTAAACTCATGGATGGATTGACCCGTATCCTTGGATTATTGATGATCGTGTTAACAGTTTATATCGCTATTGTTTCCGCGCCACCGGTTGCTGAGGCTTTGTACAGAACCGTATGGCCTGAAAAGATCGATGTCATGAAGATCGTTACCCTGGTTGGTGGAACAGTAGGCGGTTATATCTCTTTTGCAGGTGCACACCGCCTGCTGGACGCTGGAATTAGCGGGCATCAAAATATAGCTAGGGTCACTGTTAGTTCGGTAACGGGCATTATCATCACCTCCATCATGCGCTATGTTTTATTCCTGGCCGCCTTGGGAGTGGTATGGCAGGGAGTAAACCTGGCTGCCAGCAACCCGGCTGCTTCGGTATTTTCTTCCGCCGCGGGGGAACTGGGGTATAAATTTTTTGGTATTGTTCTATGGTCTGCAGCCATTACATCTGTAGTAGGAGCTTCCTATACTTCGGTTTCATTCTGGAAAACCTTATCTCCGCTGGTAAAGCGAAATGAAAAGATTTTTATCAGCGGCTTTATCATTTTGTCAACGATTATTTTTATCAGCTGGGGAAACCCGGTCAAATTGCTGGTGCTGGCAGGCGCTGTAAACGGCCTGATCCTACCCCTTGCGCTGGCCATTATCCTGCTGGCAGCTACCCGTTCTTCCATCATGGGTCAGTATAGACATCCCATATTACTGCAAGTCATTGGCTGGATCGTAGTGCTCGTAATGCTGGCGATGGGTTATGTCACGATCAGGGATAGCATTGGCAGGTTGTTTACCTGAAAGTATCCCGGTATTTTCAACATAAAAAAGCCCTGCCATAAATTATGGCGGGCTTAATCATCCATCCTTGTTGTGTCCAATCAGTCGTTTAATATTTTGGAGCGCTGCAAATAATTTTGGCTGGGATGATAAATAAAAAAGCAGCTGCCATTCTTTACCAGATGAATAAAGGCTGCATTCTGTTTCCTGGGTACAGCAGGGCAACCAAAACTTCGCCCGGTTAAGCTTCCATTAAACATTCCCTCATCTCCTATATAGGAAGCTCCATGTATTACAATACCCCGGCGAAGCGCGTTATCATTAAATCCTTTTTCCAGTCCTTCCATTCTCAAGGCCAGGCCATGCTCACCTTTATAGGTGTTTTTTGTTACATAAAAACCCAGGCTGCTTTGCAGGGAGGAGGGTTTGTTTGAAAAACGGCGGGCGAATTCCCGGCCGGAATTCTGGCCATGCGCTACATAGGTCTGCATAACGAGTTCAGCATTTTCCATATCAATCACATATAATCTTTTTTTTCGGGACGACTGGCTGAAATCGCATACAGTTAAGTAACGGGTATTGCGGATTTTATTTTTCGACAGTAATTGGTGATAACCTTTGTAAGCATAATCAAATGCTTTTTCTGACAAACCTTTTTCTTCAAGACAAAGTGCATGATAGAGAATGGAGGAAGGATTTGAAATGAGTGCCGGTAAAGTGGAATTTCCCTCTAAAGGTTGTTTCCCTTTTGCTGTCGCCCGCGGATGGAAGGACAGAAATAGTAGGGACAGGCCCGGCAATAGTATGGCTACTAAGCGGTTTCTCAAAGGGATACAGATTTCAGCTTCCTAAACGGAAACCGCTGTAAAAATATTATTCATGCTTAAAAAATTCAAGCAATAAACTATTGTTTTGTAGCGCCTTGCGAACAATTACGTAGACGGATATGGTCAGCAACGCGAAAAATTACTAAGCAGGATGAAGGATATTGATAAAGATTAATTTTCCATCATTTTATGAGCGTCTCTTTGTTTGACCACGAATTCGCTTGAATAAATTTTTAATAAAAGGATAAATAAAGAAATAAGAAGTGGCCCGAATATTAATCCAATAAATCCAAAGAGATTAAGCCCGATAATCACTCCAAAAACCGTGGTCAGTGGATGTACATCACCTAGTTTTCTCAGGAGGGTAAAGCGCAGAACATTATCAACTGTTCCAATAATGGCAAACCCAAAAATAAGCATTGCAATTCCCTGCCAGTTTGAACCGTTCGCAAAAAAAATGATCGCCAGCGGAACATAAGCCAGGGCTGCTCCCACAACCGGGATCATTGCCGCTATACAGGTTACCCCGAACCAGAAGATCGGTTCCTTTACTCCCAGGATGAAATAACCAATGACTGCTACCACGCCCTGCGCCAGTGCTATTACCGGTATCCCGATGGCATTTGACATAACCATCCGGTTAACTTCTTTCCCCAATTTTTCTACATTATCATCCTTGAGAGGTATGTATTCATATAATGCTGTTTCCATTTTCCTTCCATTCACCAGCATGAAATAAAGCAGGAAGTACATAAATACAATAGTGGTAAGAGTATTGAAAGTAGCTCCCAGTATCCTGGGAAGACTTTGGGTGATGCTATTGCCCAGTTTATTGATATTGGCTTCGCTGGCGATCACGATATCAAAACGCTGCTCTATATCGTTTACCAGTTTTTTCAAGGCCGCTACCAGTTCGGATGAATGCTGGATAGCATAAGTAATTTTGGAAGAAAGCATATTGGCCAGCAGGCCTATCGGCAAAAGAATAATAATAAAGGACATCAACATCAGCATTATTGCAGTCCAGCCTTTTCTCCATTTCTTTTTTTCGGTCAGGAACATCATCCACCGGTGTAAAAGAAGATAGAGCGTAATCGCTCCCAGTAATGCCGGTAAAAAGCTATACAGTTCCAGGAACAATAGTATTCCCAGCAATAACAGCAGCACGATAAAAAATATCTGGCGGATCCGGTTTTGGTCGAAGGTTGTATTCATCCTGGCAGCTAAATTAGGATAGAAGAGCGAAGTGTGAGGTATGAGGTCGGAAGTCAGAGGTCGGAAATAGCTAGAAGCTATCAGCTAGTGGGGTTAGTCCAATTCCGACTCATACCTCATACCTCAGACCTCCGATCTCATACCTCCTTCCTCTTTCTCACACCTGCACCTCTTTCCACTTTCCTTTCTTGAAATAATACCAGGCCGCAATAGCGATGGCCGTCTCTGCGATCGGGATGGCTAAAAAAGCACCCAGCGGCCCCATATTCAATGTCTTTGCCAGGAACCAGGCTAAAGGAATCTGGAAAAGCCAGAAGCCAACAAAATTGATACGGGTCGGTGTTTTGGTATCGCCGGCGCCATTGAGCGATTGTATCATCACCATTCCTATACCATAGAATACATAACCACTGCCGATAACCTGCAAGGCAAGTACACCATAGTGTCTAACCTCGGGATCGGTGGTAAAGATGCTGATGATGGGTGCAGCAAAAAGAAGAAAGAGAAACATGACCCCTGCCATAAAAATGGCATTGTATTTTGTTGCAAGCAGAACGCTCTCTTCCGCCCTTAAAGGTTGTTTAGCTCCCAGGTTTTGCCCAACCAGGGTAGCTGCAGCATTGCTTAATCCCCAGGCCGGCAGGATAAAGAACACCACATTCCTGATCGCTACCTGGTAACCTGCCGATGCATCGGTTCCTCCAGTATTAGCAACCAAAATAGTAAGCACGATCCAGCTACCCGATTGAATAACGAATTGCAGGGTAGCCGGCCAGGCTACTTCAATCAGGGTTTTGATAACAGGTCGATCCCATTTAAAATGAATGGGCTTGACTTTAATGATTCCCTGTCCCCTGAATAAATGATAACATTGATAACAAACTCCAATCCCCCGGCCAATTGTAGTGGCTATGGCCGCGCCTTTTAAACCGAGCTCAGGGAATGGGCCATATCCGTTGATCAGCAAGGGGCAGAGGATAATATTTAACAGGCTGGCGATCCAAAGGCTTTTCATTGCCATGGCTGCATCTCCCGCTCCCCTGAAAATTCCATTGATCAGGAATAACAGGATGATCACGATACTTCCACCCAGCATAATACGGGTAAAGGAAGCTCCTTCTTTCACTACTTCCGGGCTGGCTCCCATGATCCGGAGTATTTCCGGAGCAAAAATGATCCCGCAGGCACTGATAACCACCGTTACAGCAAGGGCAATCAATAATGACTGCATGCCGGCGTGGGCCGCAGCATCCGGATCCTTCTCGCCGATTCGCCGGGCTACTACAGCTGTCGCTGCCGTGCTCAGACCTATGGCAATGGAATAGACAATAGTAATAGCTGATTCTGTAAGTCCTACCGTAGCGATGGCATTCGAACCCAGTTTTCCTACAAAGAAAATATCTACCAGGGCGAACACCGATTCCAGGCTTAATTCCAGTATCATTGGGATGGCCAGTAATACCACGGCTCCCCTCAGGCTGCCCTTGGTATAGTCATATTCGCCACCCTTAAGCGATTGTTTGACCAGTGAAAATAAATGCGAAAGTTTATTGGTATATGTTAACTCTTGCGACATGATTGGTTCAGGTTTGACCTATTCACCAGGAACGAAAATTCTCTTGTGAATAAAAATAATAATGAAAATAATTAAAAGCTGATTCACAGGCCGCAGTAGGTGGCCTGCAGTTTGTTCTTCGAGTAGGTTCTAAAATTGGGGGCGAACCTTGCAGATTTTCATATTCCTTAAATTAACGAGCAGCAAATGTAATAAGATTTTTTTCATCCATTATCCCCGAAACTGGTGAATTGGCAGTTTTCTTTTGTCAAATAGCCGGATTTATGAGTCAGCTGTCGGTCACACGACAATTACCGTGTTGAAATGCTAAGCCTGCCTGAGTGCCTGCAGGTAAAGTTCAATGAATGCCTGTTTTTGCTTACGGCGGTATTGCATGATAAACCGCGGGTGGGGTAGGGGTATAATCTCACTGAAACTATTCTTTCCCTGTTGTTTGCGAACTTCATTCAGGCCCTGCAGGAAGCGGAAATTCTTTTCCCCTCCAATACAGGCGCAGCGGGAGCGGTCAAATCCAAAAGAGAGCAATTGGTCCAGGCAGTCGCTGATGAAAGGGGTAAGGGCTTTTTGCAGGTCTTTGTTGTCGTAATAATTCAGGTTCTTACCCTCCTGTACAAAACCCAGCGGGCTCACGGAACCTATAAAATAGTCGCCAAAGAATTTTTTGGGTCCGCCATAGGCTGCAATCACTTCATAAATAAATTCAGCAGATAATTCACTGCTATCGCCAAAATGATGAACAATGCCGCAGTTTTCCCTTAGTTGGCGAGGTGCGGTAAAATTGATACCGGTGACGCCGGCACCGTAACGACCGGGATTAATGCCAATCAGCAGGCGGCGGGGGCGGTTGTCATCATAGAATTTCTTAAAAAATATCTTCACCAGCTTTCTTACTTCCGGGTCATTATAGGGTTGCAGGATTTCAATGCCTGCCGGCAAAGAAGCAGAAATGTTAAGCCTTAGGTAAAAGCGGCAAAGCTGGTCGCCCAGGGTAGGCATGCAAACGTTTTTGTCCCTGCAAACTAACCATTAACGATTATTTCATGACAATTTCATGATGCCCCGCTAAAAACCTGTTAAACCCATTTCCGGAGGACTCCTCAGGCATGGAAAATGCGTTCTTAGACGACTCAATGTATTTTACCATGCACCTTAGGAAAACAGGACTCTTTTTATCGGCCCTTATCTTATTCTTCTCCTCCTGTAAAAAGGATAAAGACAACGATAACAACATTGATACGGAAGAATGTGTACAGGGAAGATCGGTCGTAGATGGAACCATCATCGAGGGCCAGTACATCATCGCTTACGAAGGGCAGGTGAATGGCCGCGGATTAACTACCGCTCAACTGGCTGAACGCGGCGAGCAGTTATTACGCCGAAATGCCATTGCTGCCAAAGCATTGGATAAATCCTTCGGTGGTGAACCCGGTGGTTTTGTGGCAAAACTTTCAAAGGACGAAGTGGCAAGACTTCGCAAAGACAGCGAGGTGAAGTTTATTGAGCCGGACAGGATCGTTTCACTCAGTACCTGTTTTACCGTGGCCGAACCCCGGCTTATCACCTGGAATATTCACCGCGTTGGATATGGAAACGGGATTGGAAAAACCGCCTGGATCATTGATACCGGGATCGACTTTGATCATCCTGATCTTACTGTAGATGCAGGCAGGAGCCGCTCTTTCGTGAGTGGCCAGACTTCAGCCGATGATGCCAATGGTCATGGCACCCATGTAGCCGGCATCATCGGAGGAAAGAACAATACATTCGGTGTACTAGGTGTGGCTTCCGGAGCTACCCTGGTTTCTTTAAGAGTGCTGGATAAAGATGGTGAAGGTACTTTGTCTTCCATACTGCAGGCATTATCCTATGTCAACTCCAATGCGAAAGCGGGGGATGTGGTAAATATGAGCCTGGGTGAAGATGTGACTTCAGAAATTTTCAACCAGCAGGTGCAGAATACAGCAGCTCGTGGCATTTATATTACCATCGCTGCCGGTAATGAACATGAGGCGGCCAATAAATATTCCCCTGCCAATGCAAATGGGGCAAATATTTATACCATCTCGGCGATTGACAGTCTTGACCGGTTTGCCAGCTTTTCCAATTTTGGAAACGATGTAGTGGATTATGCAGCTCCCGGGGTTCGCATCCTTTCCACTTTTTCAGAAGGACGTTATGCTTACCTGAGTGGCACCTCGATGGCTGCGCCCCATATGGCAGGCATCTTATTGCTGAGGGGAAAAAACTTTACTGTTTCGGGCACTGCAATAAATGATCCTGATGGTACTCCCGATCCTATTGCGCATTATTAACCGGGGGAAGAGTATATGATTTGATTGAACTAGTTCCCATTGAACTTCACGTATAATCCCAGGCTACCCACAAAGGTTATATCATCAAAACGCATATTCAGGTAATGCCTTCCTACAAAACTGTGGGCGATAAAGCCCACTTCATTGGTTACAGAAGGCATATAAGTTATATAATTATGAATCCCGAGCCGGTATTTCCGATCACGGGGGAATGCTGATAAATCACCTGTGATATATTCCAGCTCCGTACGAATTCCCAATTGTCTTCTTTTTTCCTTCTCGATCGTTTCACCTGCCGGGCTGCTCCTGTTTACATAATGTCTGGTGACCAGGCTGGGTTTTTTGATCCAGTTCAGCTGGAACAGGATCCTGCCATCTCCATAATAATTTTTCAGTTCCGTACTGCTGCCCAGGGGGCCGCCAATATCCATTTCGCGCTGGTAACCCAATGAACCAATCAAAAGATTTTTTTTGTTGATAGCTGCATGAAGAAAAAATCTCCAGTAATTCGTGCTGAAGTTGCCGCTTTTATAGTTGTTTCTTTTGAAAGGTGATTCAATGAAAAATGTATCCGCCTGGCCATTGGAATAATGATGAAATTGCAGGCTGGCCCAGCAAAGCCCGCTTCTCTCCTGTTTTAATTTATCCAGTGATGATAAAAGAAAATCAAGGCCGGGGCCGACCTTGATATTAAAAGGTAAAATCGGGCTGGACTGGTCCCGGGTAAGCATGGAGTGTAAGGTTACATCCAGTGTTAACCTGGTTCGTTGAATAAAGCGGGGGGAATAAAACTGGCCTTTAAAAATGGAAAAGCGGTAGCCCAGGTGCCCTTCCAGCCAGAATCCATCCTTGCCTTCGCCATCCTCGAGGGCTACATTGCGTTCCACGATTGGTTTTACTACAGGAAAAACGAGATACATCAGCGGATCTTGGTAGCGTAATACTTCGTGGTAACGTTGCATCCCGAAATTCGGATCCGAGCGGGTAGCTGAATCCGGCGACCAGGTAACCAGCTGGGCATCTGCCCGCATGTTGGAACCTACCAGCATTAGCATTAAACAGGTGGTAGCAAGAATTATTTTCATAAATCATGATCTTCTTTGTACTGCCGATCAATTATCAGACCATGAAGAAGAAGGCGGCATGGAATTTAGTAGTAGAACAGAAAGAGAATTCATGATCACACAAATCAAAGATGTGCCTTCCAATATGGTAGCCTTCCGGGCCAGTGGTGATGTTACCAAAGAAGATTTTGAAAAAACCGTATTCCCGGCGGTGGAAGCCGTGGTAGAAAAAACAGGGGAATTGAATTACCTGCTTTTGCTGCAAACGGATGTGAAAAATTTTACCCTTGGTGCCTGGTGGGAAGACGTGATCCTCGGGTTAAAAGAACTGTTTAACTGGCGACGGGCTGCTATTGTTACCGATTCGGAAACCGTCATTCGCTTCACGCATATTTTCAGTGTTTTTGCCCCGGGGTTGTATAAAGGATTCCTCCCCGAAGAGTTTGACCAGGCCGTTACCTGGGTATCGGGCCATGAATAGTCATTGCATTCCCGGACAGCTTTAAACATCGTTATTGGAATAGAACTGTTTTGTAAAAAAACATATCCTATTTTCATGGCTTAATCCAGGGTATGCGATTATTTAAGTTCTGCCTGATTTTTCTCTTTTTATTACCGGGCCCTACTGCGCCCTGCAATGCACAGCCACGCGGCGCCACAGCAAAAGGAACTTTATTCATCATCGGGGGTGGTTCTATCAGCGATTCATTGAGAATGCAGATGCTTAAAGCGGCTAACTGGAAAAAAGGTGACCCGGTGGCAGTGGTTACTTTGGCAAGTGGTGCAGGTGACCGGGCTTTCCATGGAGCCAACGAAGCTTTTGGACGGCTTACCGGTGAATATTGTATCAAATTCGATTCCGCAGCGATTAGCGATCCGCTCAAACTGGACTCCTTGCGTAAAGCAAAGATCATTTACCTGGGTGGTGGGGATCAAAGTCGTTTTATGCGGTTGATAAAAGGTACAACTGTGAAGGAGATTATCACCAAAGCCTATCAACAAGGGGCGCTGGTGGGTGGTACGAGTGCCGGTGCCGCGGTAATGAGCAGGCGAATGGTGACAGGGCATGGTTTGCGTGATACAGCCTATGCCTCCACGTTTAAGATCATTCAAAAAGGTAACCTGGAAATTGAGGAGGGATTGGGCTTATTGGATTCCGTGATCATCGATCAGCATTTCGTTGTCAGAAGCCGGCATAACAGGATGCTTTCGGCTGTACTGGAATTTCCCGGTATGCAATGCATCGGTATTGATGAATCAACTGCTATTATTGTACAAAAAGGAAAGGCCAGGGTGGCTGGCGAAAGCCAGGTACTGGTCTATTCAAATCCGAAGGGAATACATACAGGGAATGATGAGGCACTGGCTGCCCGGAATATCCAGCTCGCTATTTACCTGGCAGGTGAAAGTTTCCCCATTAAAAAATAGGAAGCAGCAGTCATCACCACAAGGGTTTGCCCTGGTAATAATCCAGGATCTTTGTTCGAAATACATAATCATAACGGGCATTGACCAGGTTGGTGGCTGCCCGGTCCAGGTTATTTTTTGCTGTCAGGTAATCAATGGAATTACCCACCCCGGAATTAAACCGGATGCTGGCAGCCCGGAAGGATTCGTTGAATGCATCCACCTGTTCGAGTAAAACTTTATACCGCTCCCAGGCACTTGTAAGATTTACATAAGCTTGTTCCACGGCTTGTTGTAATTGGGTTTTTGTCGTACTCACCGTGAGCTCATTATTTTTCAGGTCCAGCTTTGCCAGTTTCACCCTGTTCCTGGCCTGCAGGGAATTGAAAATGGGAATGCGCAGGTTCAGGCTCACTGTGCTGAATACATTATTATTTAACTGGTCGCTGTAGGTAATCTTATCGGAACGATAATTTTTTTGTTTACGGATCACAGGCGAAGGGTTACCATTTACAAGTACATAATCACTGGAAACTTCATCGGTCGTGTTCAGGAATATATCTGTCCTAGCCGCATCGGAATAATTGGTATTGAGATTCCCGTTCAGGCTCAGGGTCGGGTATAACTGGCCCCTCGCCACCCTGACCGCCTTTTCCGCGCTTTGCCTGCGCAGGTCCACTGCTTTAACCAGGGAGAATTGTGCCAGTGCAGCCTGGTAGATTTGACCCGGCTCATTTCCATACTTCGAAGCAAATGAAACAGCATCCAGCCGCTCCAGTTTTATGGAAGGGTCATAAGGGATATTCATCAGCTGGCAGAGATTCAGCCTGGCTGTTTCCAGCGCATTTTGAGTGGTAATAATAACAAGCTGATCATTGGCATATTGACCCTTGAGGTCATGAAACTGTGAAGGAGAAATGGCGCCTTCTTTATTCAATACGTCCAGTCGCTCGACCTGGTTTTTTGAAAGCTGGGCCTGGTTGCGGGCTTGTACAAGCAGGTCTTCATTGCTCAGCACCTGCAAATAAGCCAGGATAATATTGAGGGTCAGGTTATCCTTTGCCTGCTGCCAGTCCATTTTTGAAGCTTCATACGTGAGCTTGTTTTGCCTGGTGGTATTCTGCAGGGTAAGTCCATTGAATAAAATAACACTGCTGCTTAATCCATAGCCTGCAAAATTGATTTGCTGGTTGATATAAGAATTGGTAAACGGATCAATACTTCTTCCCTGGTTGATGCCATGATTGGCAAAGGCATTCAATACGGGCAACCTGTCCAGTTTGGATTGTTTCCAGTTAATGGCATCGGCTTCCGCCTGCAATTCCCTTTGCAGGACCTGCTGGTTATTAGCAATACCGGTTTCCACGCATTGGCGAAGGCTCAATAGGGGAGCAGCTTTTTCCTGGGAAAATAGTGCGATACTGGAAAGAAATAGTAAGATCACCAACAGCCCTTGCTTTATCGTTTGTGTTTTCATTGTTCAATGTATTAATCCAATATTTTTTACTTCACGATCATACCGTCAAGCAGCTGAATGGTCCGGGAACCATAGGCGGCATTTTTTTCCGAATGAGTGACCTGGATAATGGTAACGCCTTCACGGTTTAATTCTGTAAAAAGGTCCATGATCTCTTCACCCTGTTTGGAGTTTAGGTTACCTGTTGGTTCATCCGCCAGCAATAATTTGGGTTTGGCAATCAAGGCTCTTGCAATACCCACCAATTGTTGCTGTCCGCCAGAGAGCTGGGTGGGGAAAAGATCTTTTTTCCCGACAATGTTAAAACGGTCGAGCATATCGGCTACCATAGCTTTTCTTTCAGCAGTTTTTATTTGCTGGTAGATCAGGGGCGTTTCGATATTCTCGTAAACGGTTAGTTCATCGATCAGGTGATAGGCCTGGAAAACAAAACCGATATACTGCTTATACAAACCCGTGCGTTGTTTTTCTTTCATTTTATGCACCGACTCGTGCAGGAAATGATAAGTGCCTTCATTGAATTCATCCAGCATACCGATCACATTCAATAAGGTGGATTTACCCGAGCCGGAAGGTCCCATGACGGAAATAAATTCTCCTTCTTTGACGGACAGATCCACATCTTTCAAAAGAAATATCCTGTTGTTCCCGCTGTTCACCCATTTGTAAATTCCCTTTAATTCGAGCATAGTTTATTTTTTATTCTGTTCGTAGACTCCTGACCGGGTTGGCTACGCCCGCTTTGATAGCCTGGAAACCAATTGTTACAAAAGCAATTACCAGGGCCAGCAAACCCGCTGCAATAAATATCCACCAACCGATTGAGATGCGGTAAGCAAAATCCTGCAGCCATTGATTCATAAAATACCAGGCCAGGGGTGAAGCGATCAAAAGTGCCAGGATCACCAGTTTTAAGAAATCTTTGGACAACAATGCCACGAGTCCCGGAAGGGATGCACCCAACACTTTTCGAATACCGATTTCCTTCGTGCGGTTGACTGCAGCCAGTGCAGCCAGGCCAAACAAACCCAGGCAGGCCAGGAAAATTGAGATTCCTGCCGCCCACCCTATAATAGAACTCCAGCGCAACTCTGCCTTATAAAATGCATTTAGCTTATCGTCTAAAAAACTATATTTAAACGGCAGGTCTGGAACAACTCCGGTCCAGGCTTTTTGAAGAGCCGCCAAAACGGGGGCAGGATTGCCGGGATTTACCTTTACAAAGAATTTGAATGGCGAGTAATCAGCATATTGATGAAATAGTTGTGGCTTTATTTCTTCTTTGAAGGGACGAAAATGAAAATCTTTTACTACGCCGATCACCACGGGTGTTTTTCCCGGCGGATCTCCTTCAACATAACCTTTTAGCAACTGCCCCACGGCATTGTCAATGGTCCAGCCAAAATTCTTTACCATGGTTTCGTTCACGATCACGGAATTCTGGGTATCTGCCGCGATACGCGGATCAAAATTTCTCCCGGCCAATAAGGGGATACCCAATACATTGAGATAGTTATTGTCAATGTAATATTCATAGACATCTTTGTGCACCCCATTGTATTCAAAACCTGATCGGCTCCAGCCGGTTCCCTCACCCAATCCCAGTTCAGCACTGGCAATACCACTGATATCTGTTCTGGAAGCCAGGGCCTGCCGGAATAATGGATAAATTTCCTTCCCCCTGGTTTCGCTTGCATCCACTACTATGATATTTTCCTTGTTGAAGCCCGGATGCTTGCTGGTCATATATTTTGTTTGTTGCAAAATGATCATCGTAGCGATGATTAAGCCAACGGATAAAGCAAACTGTATCGTGACCAGCGATTTGGTAAAAAGATTGGACCCGCTGAGTTTTATTTTGCTTTTTAAAACTTCAATAGGTTTGAAACCGGATAATATCAATGCCGGGTAAGAGCCGGCAAGCAAGCCCACCAGTAAGGTCAATGCTGCCAGCATCCAAACCAGTTCGGGGTAATACGTGAAGGAGAACAGCAGTTTTCTTCCTGCCAGTTCATTAAAATAAGGAAGCAGCAATTTCGCCAGTAAGATCCCGGCGGCGGCAGAGAGAATGCTGAGCATTACGGCTTCGGATAAGAACTGGGCCGCGAGTTGTTTTCTTCCACCTCCAATCACTTTCCTGATCCCCACCTCTTTGGCTCTTCTTGCCGAACGCCCGATAGCCAGGGTAGTGAAATTGATACAGGCAATTAATAAAACGCCGCTGGCGATTGCCAATAAGATCCAGATGGTTTTGGGATTGACATTATCAATGGGGCCACCGAAAATTTTGGTATCCGTATGCATGGATCTTAAAGGCTGCAATCCATATCGCACAGGGGGCGCATTACCTTCCCATTTATACCCGCTTTTCTTTAATTCTTCTGCTTCCCCGGGGTAATATTTATTCCGGAAAGCCGCCAATTTTTTGGTATCATTCATCAGGCCGCTGCCTTCCCGCAATTGCACAAACGTAATATAGGAAGACCGGTTCCAGTTATTGACACCGCGTTTTGCCGAACCGGTGGTTTCCATATAATTAAAATTTCCCAGCAGGTCAAATTGTATGGAAGAATTAGCCGGGATATTTTCTGCCACTGCAGAAACCGTAAATGGTATAAAGCTCTCTTCTATTTTGATCTCAATCGTGCGGCCTACCACATTTTCAGAACCGAATAATTCCATGGCTCTTGCCTTTGTGAGAACTATATTTTGAAAGTCGCTGAGGGCATCTCTTTTACTGCCGTAGAGTAGCGGAAAAGAAAATACTTCAAAGAACTGTGGATCGGCATAGGATACCCCGATCCGCAATACTTTATTCTCAACC
>DASUMO010000068.1:0-3614 GCA_036277695.1 Chitinophagaceae bacterium | reverse complement strand
TCAACAATAAAATTCTCCGACGGCAGCGTAGAGACCGAGAAGGAGGAAACCAATGTATTTGAAAAGGATGAAGAGGGTAATACTTCTTTTAAACGTTTTGATTATGGCCTGGGTGCTATTGCGGGTGTAAAATTACCCGGCGGTCTTTTCGCCAATGTTGGCTACCAGTTCAGTCTTGCCAATATTAGTAAAAGCGAGGAGTCAAAATATAATAACAGGGCATTGCAACTTACGATCGGCTATTACCTATGGCAGAAGTAAAGCAGCGCTATTAGCTGTTCATTCCGGCAGCTAATAGTTTTTTTCACCTCATGCAGGTTTTATAACAATTCAAACATAGCCCTGTTTGCCTGCGCATCTTGCAAAACTATCTTGCCTTCCAATAGAACCTGACCATTAAACCTTAAACCATGAAAAAGATAAGTTTGATAATGACGGTAATGGTGGCCCTTTGCGCCATGGTCATTATAGCCTGTAACCAAAGTAAGGCCAAAGAGCAGCCTAAAGAAACAAGCCCGGCGCTTAGCCAGGAGGCCCTGGTTAAAAGAGGAGCCTACCTGGTTTCGACTGCGGCCTGCGACGATTGTCATACTCCCAAGATCATGGGCCCCAACGGACCCGAGTTTGATTATTCCCGTCGCTTGTCCGGGCATCCTTCCGATGAACCCAATGGAAAAATAAGTATGGAAGCATTGAAAGAAGGATGGATATTGTTTGGAGGCAAGCATTTTACAAATACCGTTGGACCCTGGGGTGTTTCCTATGCCGCTAATATTACTTCAGATACAACTGGTATCGGTATGTGGACAGAGCAACAATTCTTTAACGCTATTCGGAAAGGATTATCAAAAGGCCTGGAAGGGAATCGCCCTTTGCTGCCACCCATGCCCTGGTTTGTATATAAGAATTTCAGTGATGAGGATTTAAAAGCCATCTTCTATTTCCTGAAATCTACCAAACCAATCAAGAACGTGGTGCCCCAACCCCTTTCAATGGAAACACTGACCAGGAAAAACTAAACAACCATTTTTCGACCAAAAAAGCCTACTGCTATGCGCCGCTTCAAGAAAATTCTGAAATGGACAGGGATCATCCTGTTTGTACTGATCAGCGGGTTGACAATAACCGTCATGTCCCGCCAGAACCTGAAATATGACCGGCCTTATCCTGCCATTACCGCCAGTACCGATAGTGCCGTTATACTAAGAGGTAAGAACCTTGTTTTTGGATCGGGTCACTGTGCCGATTGCCATAGTCTCAGTAATACGGATTCTTTGCTGGGCCTGGGCCAGGAACCGCCTTTAACCGGTGGATTTGTATTCGATCTTCCGTTTGGAAAGATCTATTCCCGCAATATCACCCCGGATAAAGAAACCGGTATCGGCAAGTATACCGATGCTGAAATAGCGAGGGCCCTGAGATATGGCGTGCAGCCTGACAATACAGTGTTATATGCATTCATGCCCTTTCATAATACCAGCGACGAGGATCTGCGGGCGATCATTTCTTACCTGCGGGCACAAAAACCCGTGGCAAAGAAAATTCCTGAACGTTCCCTGAATGTGATGGGAAGAATCGTCAATGCATTTTTAGTGAAGCCCATGGGACCTGATGGTGAGCCGCCTGTTTCAGTGAAACCCGATACGACGGCGATTTATGGTCAATACCTGGCCAATAGTATTGCCAATTGCGGGGGCTGCCATACCGAGCGTTCAATGACCGGTGAATTTACCGGTGAGCCTTTTGCAGGTGGAAGCGAGATTGAAGGTTTTATAACGCCGAATATTACCACTGATTCCAGCAGCAGGATTTTTGGATGGTCTGAAAAGAATTTTATTGAACGTTTCCGGATGGGTAAAGTAATACCGAAAACTCCCATGCCCTGGAATTCCTATCGCCGCATGAGTGATGATGAACTCAAAGCTATCTATAGGTATTTACAAACTGTTAAGCCCGTTAAAACAACGCCGATATGATCAAGCGAACATTTTTGTGGGTCCTGTATTTCCTGGTCTGTGGTGCAGTGATCGCCGCTGCGATTCATGCGGGCAGCCGTCTCGATCATTGTCATGAATGCCCGGCAGCCTATACTGTCAGTAAGTAATGATAAGTTTGCAGAACGATGCGCATCCGGGAAATAACCATGCAAACGAACAGGCTGGGGGAGCTGGCCAATTTTTACGGCTCCCTGTTGGGTTTACCTGTAAAAGAATCCGGCAAAGAGCTGGTTATCCAGGCCGGCCATACAAAGATGGTATTTCAATCAGTGACTGCAGGTGATCCCGTTTATCATTTTGCATTCAACATTCCCTGTAATAAAATAAAGGAGGCTGCTGCCTGGTTGAAAGAAAAGGTTGAATTGATCTGGCTTCCTGATGCTAAAACCGAAATCGCTGATTTTGCGAGCTGGCATGCCAAATCGGTTTATTTTTTTGATCCGGCGGGCAATATCGGCGAACTGATCGCCCGCTTTGATCTCGACAATGCTACGGATCAACCTTTTTCTGCTGCACAAATTCTTTCAGTCAGTGAAATCGGGCTGGTATTTCCTGCCGATGAACTGGATCAACGTGCAAAGCAATGCCTGCAAGATTATGGACTCACTTATTTTGACAAGCAGCCACCCCTGCCACAGTTTAAAGCCATTGGTGATGACGAGGGTTTATTTATCATGGTACCCGAGCATCGTAACTGGTATCCTACTTCTGTAGCGTCGGGAATTTTTCCCTTGCATATTCATTTTGAACAAGGGAATTCATTTGATTGGCAAACGGGAAATTGATTAGCGATGTAATCCAAACAATAATTTCTTTTTCAATCCAGTGTTTTTTCAATGGAGGAATAGATGGCCACTGGTCCGATCAAGCCCGATTCCAATAAGGGTGATTGGTTGGTATAATGTTTCCAGGTAGAAAAACAAATACGTCCATCCCTGGGTTTGGGCTGATTCCGCATGTACCATCCTGGTAATTTCTCAATGGCGCCGGCCGACAAACTTTCCAACCCGCTTGCGCCTGCCCCTGCTGTAAACAGATCGGGGTCGGGTAATTGTTCGTCCCCGATCAAGCGGTTGGGCCATAAATTGGTCACTCTTATTTCAAGATGATTTGTGCCCTCCTTAATTTGATGGTGAATGGGAATGCGAAAAGGAGGTTTCCAGAGTAAACCGATATTTTTTCCATTCAATAATACCTCTGCGATAATTTCCACCCTGCCCAAATCCAATTCTAAATATTTTCCCGCCGTTAAGAGTTGTTTTGGAGGGATAAAACTTGTTATATACCGCACTGTGCCGGAATAGTAACGAATACCCGGATCGGGATGCCGGTGCAGGGAGATCAATTCGTTCATGCTTGCCTGTAAAGGTGCTCCGCGGTCTGGCTGGAAATGCAATTGCCAGGTTTTCCCGATTGAAAACGGTGCTTCTATTCCTTTCACCAGTATCGTTTTTTCCGTATCCTTTTTTCGCAGGGTATAGCTTCCGTTTTCCGAAAACAATAGCGCTGGTTTTTTTCCGCCACGGATAACCACCCTGCTTCCCTGGTATTGGTAGGCTGGAAGGAGGGAGGAGAGTTGATTGATCCGGTTATGGTCCAATACCTCGTTGTAAAGTT
>DASUMO010000067.1:0-13510 GCA_036277695.1 Chitinophagaceae bacterium | reverse complement strand
TCATCCAGAAACGGCTTCATACAATCCTTTTAAAAATAAAAAGTCAATATTTGAAAATGAGCTTCATTTGAAAATGAGCTTCGAGCTGCTAGCTGCGAGCTTCGAGCTCTATTCACTATTCACCATTCACCATTCACTATTCACCACTCACGACTCACGCCTCACAAAGACACTCCCCTTTTCCAGGGAATAAAATCATCCTGGTTCAGCAACACGGCCTTTGGAATTACTTCACCACTGGCGGCTTTAATGCAATACTCGAGTATTTCTTCGCCCATTTGCTGAATAGTTTTTTCACCTTCAACAATGGGTCCGCAGTTGATATCTATAATATCACTCATTTTTTTGGCCAGCTTGCTATTGGTCGCAATCTTTATAGTAGGGCAAACGGGATTACCGGTAGGTGTTCCCAGGCCTGTTGTAAAAAGGATCAGCGTGGCACCGCTTGCGGCCTTACCTGTTGTAGCTTCCACATCATTGCCCGGTGTGCAAACCAGGTTTAAACCAGCTTTGATAGCGGGCTCGGTATAATCCAATACGTCTACTACCGGCGAAGAGCCTCCTTTTTTTGCGGCACCGGAGCTTTTAATAGCGTCGGTGATCAAACCATCCTTAATGTTACCGGGAGAAGGATTCATATGAAAACCCGAACCCACTTTTTCTGCTTGCTCTGCATAGGTTGTCATCAGGTGCATGAATTTCCTGGCCTTGGTTTCTTCCAGGGTCCGGTCAATCAGGTCCTGTTCTGCCCCACATAATTCCGGGAATTCAGCCAATAACACCTTTCCACCCAGGGCCACCACCAGGTCGCTGCAATAACCCACAGCCGGGTTGGCCGAAATTCCACTGAAGCCATCACTACCCCCGCATTTTACCCCAATGGTCAGTTTATCCAGGCTGGCAGGTTTTCGTTCCAGTTTATTGATCGCTACCAGGCCCTCAAAGGTTTTTTTAATTGCTTCTGCAATCAGTTGCTCTTCGCTGGTTGATTGCTGTTGTTCGAAAATATAAAGAGGTTTATCAAAATCCGGGTTGAGCTGTTTGAGTTCAGCCAGGAAATCCTTTGTCTGCAGATTCTGGCATCCCAGGCTCAGCACGGTAACACCGGCCACATTGGGATGATTGGAATAGGCTGCGAGCAGTTTACCCAATATACCCGCATCCTGGCGGGTGCCGCCGCAACCACCCTGGTGATTTAAAAATTTTATACCGTCCACATTCTTGAAGGGACGATCTGCGGGTTTGATGTTTGAAGGAGAAAGTTGAATACCCCCCAGGTCCTTTCCTTCTTTAAATGAGTCCAGCAATTGGCGGGTATAGGATTTGTATTTATCAGTCACCGCATAACCCAATTCATTGTGCAGGGCTTCCTTTATCACATCGAGGTTACGGTTCTCACAAAAAACCAGGGGTATGAATAACCAGTAATTGGCAGTACCCACCCGGCCATCACTCCGGTGATAACCATTAAAAGTCCGGCCTATGAATCTTGAAATATCCGGCGCGGTCCAGTGAAAATCCGTTTTGCGGTAAATGAAAGGATCTGCAGCGTGCTTGGTATTGGAAGTGGTCATCAGGCCTCCTTTAGGAATTGCATTTTGTGCCTTGCCTACCAATACGCCATACATAACGATGCTATCCCCGGCCTGCATGTCTTGCATAAAAAATTTATGCTTGGCGGGAATATCATCCTGTAATACATAATCGGACCCCTCAAATGAAATGACCGCTCCCTTTGCCAGGTTGGTAAGGGCTACCAATACATTGTCCCGGGGGTGAACTTTCAATACAACCTGTTTCATCAATATTTTAAAATTTCTGCTTCTTCTTTTTTTAAGATACCATAGTTTTAGAACCCTGCAATATCCCGATGGTTTCAATAGCTCCCTGCTTGACCAGCAAATGCAGGTAGCGACGAACAGCCTCCTCAAACCCATTCAATTCACTGAGATCTGTACCCCAGAGGTTTTCATTGGATAATACAGATTTTGCAATCGTTTCCTCGCTATTGGCTTCCCAGGCATCGGCCAGTACAGCGGCATGATCATCCTGGACCTTAAACGCGGGGTTGTTCCCCCGCATAACCAAAAGATAAGCGGCCATGCCCAGCGCCATATGCTCCGGTGTTTCTTCAAACTTTTTATAGTAGTTAAGCAACAAGGGAATATTCCTCATTTTCATTTTGGAAGAATATTGTACGGAAATACTGGTCCATTGGTGTTCGAGGGATGGATTCCGGAAACGATCCAGGACCTTGCCCGCAAAATCTGCAGCCTCCTTATAAGAGATAGATTCGCTTTCCACAGCCCTTGCCAGTTCGCCCATAACCAGGTTATGGACATAAGAAAACATACCCGCATGCGCCATTGCTTCTTTTACCGTTGCAAAACCGGACAACAATGCCAGCCCGCAACTAAACGTATGTGTGCCGTTCAGCAAACGCAATTTCAATTCCCGGAATTTCTCAATATCTGTCGCAATGACCATTCCCTTATCAGCCTGCTGGAAGGAAAGAGTATTCTTTACCTTTTCATTGCTTGATTCAATAGCCCATAAACTAAAACTTTCTGAAAGGATCATCAGCTCATCTTTATAGCCCAGTTTATTTTCAGTGATCTCCAGGTCACGGGGCTGCAGTTTACCCGGTACGATTCGATCCACCAGTGAATCGCAGAAATGATTGGCCTTTTCTATCCATTCAACAAATGCAGGTTCCAGTTGGTTGAATGCAGCCAGTTCAAGAACGATGGCCTTTAGTTTTTTCCCGTTGTCGATAATGAGTTCCGTGGGAACAATCACCATGCCCTTGTCTGCAGCACCCGCAAATGCCTTGTATCGCTCATATAAAAAGGCCAGCAACTTGGCAGGGAAAGACTGTGGCGGATTTTGTGAAATTGATTCTTTCAGCAGTGTGATCCCCACTTCCGTTGTATTGGAAATGATAATTTCCATAGAAGGTTTATACGCGAGTGCCAGGATCTCTTTCCATTCTTCGCGGGCTGATAATACCCTGCTAATGGAAGAATTGATGATGGTCTCTTCGACGGCTTTGCCATCCTCGATACCCCGTATACAATGGGTAAACAATCCATCCTGTTTGCCAAATTCATCGGTACCTCCGCCGGAAGTAGATTTCACCACGACAACCCGGCCATTGAAAATTCCCTGCCGGTTGGCCTTATCAATGAAATAATCGGGCAAACCCCGTAGCAGCACACCGGTCCCAAATTGTAATACCTTTTCAGGAAGATCAAATAATTTATCTCCCGGAATTAGCAATCCCTCCATGGGAGAAATTTCTTTTAAATTATTTCTCGATAATTGCTTCATGTCAGTTCATTTCGGGTTTCCATTTATTTTGAAAAACCCAGTTTACGTTAATAGCCGATACCGGCAGGTCTGCCGGCAGGTTATTTTGGTACCAGCTGAAATCATTACCTCCTTCACGGTGACAATTATAATAATAAACCCTGTGCCCCCATTGAATGATATTGGCAGTTGATGCACGGTAAATAGCAGAATCACGCATATTCCTTGCAAACCGGCAATCGACCAGGTAAAATTGCGCATCGCGGTGATAGCGGCCCAGCAAGAAGCCATCATAACCTTTGAATGAACAATTCTTCAATACCGTTTTCGAATCGGCTTCGGCAGATCCATCATGCCAGATCGCCGCCGTTCCGCCATGTGCAATAAACTCGCAGTTCTCCGCCCAGGCCCAGCCGCGGGGACAATAAAAATCCACCCCGCCTTCCATGATACAATCTTTAAAATACCACATGCCTTTACTCACCTCCCAGGGGCTGACGGTATCACCGCCCCAGGCACGAAAATGACAATTGATCGCTTTCAGCTTTGTTGCATTCAGGGTGCGTAAGGCCATCTGGTGGCTATTCTTCCTTAATGTGATCTTGCGTTTTAGAGTATCTAAAGGGCAGTCTATAACTTTCTCTCCTTTAAAATCAAACCCGAAACTATTGGTAACCGTTAAATTTTTCAGGGTTATATCATCTGCTCCAATATTCATAGTTGCTACTCCCCAATCTTCGCGGTGGCCACAACGCCATTCATCGCGGGCAATAGAAGCAGTGATGATCGTTTGGGCCCTGTCTTCCCCTTCCAAAATGAGATTGCTTTTTTCGATATAAAGTTTTTCCCTGTAAACACCATTCTTTATATGAATTACACGGGGTGCAGCGGATGAATCGGGTAAATTATTGATGGCGCCCTGTATAGTCTTATAATCTCCCTTGCCCCCGGCATCCACAATGAGCCGTGTTTGGGCAGTATGGATTTGCCAGCAGTGTATCAGCAACAATATCATCCAAATCCTTCTCATGGTTTTTTTGCCTGTTTAAGCAGCCAAATAACCAAATCATTAGCGGCCTCATAGTTATTGAAACCCGCCAGGACTTTTCTGCCATCGATGTACTCATTGTAAACCCAGGGATCACCTACAGCAAATACAGTACCCTTGCCATATTTGGCTGTAGCCATGATCACATCGCCTTCTTTTGTCACAAGGGCAGAAGAAGGAGATTTAACATTCAGGACACTTATTTCTTTCAGGTACATTTTTCGGGCGCCAAACACGGGATGTTTTTCCGATACCACAACCGCGCCGGTTTCATACTCATCATTCTTTACCATGTTCCGGCTTTTATCCGTAAAATTTATTCCGAACCGGGAAGAAAGCTGGTTAAAATATTTTAAGTCACAATTGGCGCTATCATTGGCCATCAGCAGCAGTACACCTCCCTGCTTTACCCAGTTGCTGATGGTTTGAACATCCTTAACATTCATGTAATGTGGAACAGGATTATCTTTTACATGATCCGGGTCCACGATGATATAAACGGAAACTTTGGCCAGTATTCCCGGGGTTGGAACCCTGTCCAGTGAAGAGATTTTTGCGCCATATTTTTTGAATATATCGCCCAGCATGGCAAAGCCCGGGTGTGATTTTTCTTCCCATACATAATGCCAGTACACAGGCGTTCCCGTCGCATCTTTTCTTTTTTCACTATTATACCAGCGATCGAGTAAAACAGTTTTCCCTTTACCAGTTGATTGGGTTGCCGCCATTTCCATTTCTACCGAAGCTTTGATAAAAGCACCCACACCCTTGGGATCATTCACCACTACTTTCTCGCTCATATAATAATCGAAACTTCCATCGCGGTAGGGATTGCCACCCAATCCAGAAACACTTACCGTACCATGCAGGTTCACCTGTCCGTTTTCGGTTTTTACAAATTCGCGGACAATGCCTTCATAGCCTTTCTTGGCATGATTGAAATAACTGGCGGGAATATACCCGTTGCGAACTGCCTTCGCGATCGTATAGACCAGCATGGAAGAAGCCGAGGCCTCTTTATAATTACGTGCAGTAGTGGGCATGTCCACAATATCATACCATAAACCTGAAGAGGCATCCTGTACTTTCGTGACTGCTTTTACAAAGCGGTTTAATATCCCAATGATCGTGTCGCGGCCTTTATGCCGGGCCGGAAAATGATCCAGGGCATCCACCATGGCCATCCCATACCAGCCAAGGGCACGGCCCCAGAAATGAGGGGAAAGGCCTGTTTCCTTATTCGCCCACTTTTGCTGTTTACTTTCATCCCAACCATGGTAAAGTAAACCGGTCTTCGGATCACGGGCATGTTTTTCCATCCAGCTAAACTGGTTGGTTATATCGTTAAATGTCGTGTCTTCGTGAAAAACCGAAGCATATTCGGCATAGAAGGGCTGACCCATATAGAGCCCGTCCAGCCACATCTGGTAAGGATAGATCTTTTTATGCCAAAACCCGCCTTCATTGGTGCGGGGATGTGTTTTCAGCTGGCTGCGTAACAGGTCTACTGCTTTCTTGTATTTCTCTTTTCCCCAAACCCGGTACAGCAGTAACAACAATTTTCCATTGTTGATATGATCTATATTATACTCATCCGGGCGGTAATCATGAATGGTCCCGTCATCTTTCACATAATAATCCATCATCTTTTGGATATAATTGAACCATTTCACATCGCCGGTCATATTCCAGATGCCCTCAAATCCTTTTAATATGACACCGTGGTCATAGGACCAGCGGGCCTTGCGCCCGGGCGTATTGGAAAAAGAATCGGGCCAGGTTTTCATCACCGTTTCCGCCATGAGTTGTGAATAGGGTTTTGGCTGGGTAAAGCCAGCCAGGGGTATGATCCCCGTCAGTAGGATTAGCAGAAGTCGCATGCGTAATTTGTTCACCTGGCTGGGTTGAATGATTAAGTTTATTTATTGGCCTTTTACTACACTTTTCTCCGAAGCGCCGAGCTCATAGGAAATTTTCTCTTTTGCTTTTGATGCATCGGTGTTTTTGATGATGATGGAATTAGTCCGGTCGCCATTGACACGGAACAGGAGATCAGCCCCCTCTTTATAGCGGATATTATCAAAAACCAGTTTATCGCTTTGGGTAATGTCCACCACGGGTGTGGTTTCCTCCGTGATGATTGTTATGTTTTTAAATACAATACCGCTGGCTTCCTGGATATCGATTCCTTTTTTTGCCTGCAGCACCATATTTTCCAGTACAATATTTTCTATATGTTTTTCGGGCAGGCCGCGGATAAAAATTCCTTTAGCAGCGCCATTACAGTACACATTGCTGATATGAAAGTTTTTGAATACCGGGGTCGTTTCATCGGCTGTCCTGAATTCAACTTTCGGCAGTTCTCTTTTTTCGCCGGCCAGGGCCACCGGGTCCTTGGCCATATAATACATGTCAAAGAGAATGGCTTCGGCCGGTATATCTTTCATATAAATGTCGCGGATGAAAATATCTTCCACCACGCCACCGCGGCCCCGTGTGGTTTTAAAGCGCAGGCCTATATCCGAACCAATAAAGGTGCAGTTACTGACATGTATATTCCGGGCCCCGCCACTCATTTCGCTTCCGATCACAAAGCCCCCGTGAGAAGCATACACGGTACAACCACGGATAATGACATTTTCAGTAGGCATGGCCCTTTTACGTCCCTCGGCATCCCGCCCGCTTTTCATACAAAGCGCATCATCGCCCACATCGAAAACTGAATTTTCAATTAATACATTTTTACAACTCTCCACATCAATACCGTCGCCGTTTTGGGCATACCAGGGATTCTTTACAAAAATATTGCGGACCGTGAGGTGCTCACTCATCAGGGGATGCAGGCACCAGGCGGGTGAGTTTTGAAAAATTACTCCCTCGAGCAGGATATACTTGCAGTTTGTAAAAAGCACCAGGTTGGGGCGCAGAAATTCCTTGATGCTATTATAAAATGCCGCGTCTTTGTCAGGGCTAAGCAGACCCGGGTTGGCCGGCATCTTGGAACCTTTAAATGATTTCTCCGTGGGGTACCATGTTTTTTTATCCTCGCTGACTATGCCACCGGATTCCAGCAGTTTTTTCCATTGACTTTCGGTAAGCTTATCTTTCTTTACCACCCGCCAGGCATCGCCGTTGCCATCAATGATTCCCTTGCCGGTAATGGCGATATTCACTGCATTGGTAGCGGAGATGGGAGATTGATTGCGCATTTGCGGTAAACCCTCCCAGTTGGCAGCCACCAGTGGATACTGGTCAAAGTCACGGGTGAACAATAAAGTTGCCCCCGTAGCCAAATGCAGGTTGATATTGGATTGAATGGTGATGGGACCGGTAAGCCATAGACCTGCCGGCAGCAACACGACGCCACCACCTTTTTTATGCAAGGCATTAATAGCGCCATTAATTGTTTTTGTATTGAGTGTGTGCCCATCAGGAACCGCTCCCAGTTTTGCAATATTGAGCGTATCCTTTTTGAACTTCGGCGCGATAATGACCGGGAGTTTTTTGTTTTGTTGGGATAAAAGAGGAAGAACAAAAAAAGCCAAAACCACTATGCTGAAAATCTTTTTCATCATGACAAAAAAATCGTTGATATAAACGGCCTGTTTACTTTACAATTTTACCTCAAAAGCTGGTCAGTTTCAATGAATTCGGAAGGTTTTATTTACGCAAACGTTGCCGGTAACGATATTCAGCAGCGGCATCCTGTACCATCCTGCTTACGAAAACTTTACAGCCTGCCGGGCCAGCAGTTTCCAGCCCTGTTTTTGCTTTTGCCAGACTAATAAAATTTTCAGCTTAACAGACCCGGGTTTGCCCCCGTCATTGGTCTGGGCATTGAGCAAGTGACGGACGATTGCCGTTTTACCGCTGACCGTAATGGTTTGATCACTCAGGTCAATGCTGACAAAATCAGATTTTCCGCTGGCGATCTTCTCAACAAATTCAGCTTTTGTTTCAATCACACCGCTTGAATGCCCATAACTTAATTGATCGGCGGCAATGGCTTCTAAAGCCGCCCGTTCGCCGCTGATCATGGCGCTGCGCATTTGTTCCACTGCTTCAGCTACTGCTTTTTCTTTTTTATCCTGTGCTGCCGGTTCACCTGCTTTCATAAAAATCAGAACTAGTAAAAAAAATAATTTATACATATGCTTAAAATTAAAATCGTGTAGCCATCGGCTTTAAATCGGTGAGCTCCGTGATCTTTACGGGGCGTTTCAGGGCTATGCTTTTCCTGGCAGCAACGCCAATTAAAACAGACATGGCTCCTTCGCGGGTGCCTGCCATTACGTGGTGGGGATTGTCCTGGGTATCTACAAAAATTCTTCTTTGCATGCGGATATCTCCACCCCCATGCCCGCCGCGGATCCTGGGTGTTGTATAAATTTCAAAATCTTTTGCAAAATTATCCATCACCATGATCTCTCTTACTTCACCGGGAATGGCATCGTCGGCATTGGACATTTCTACAGCATGGCGCCGGGCCTGGTCATCCTTGGTTTTTTGCAGGTAGGGTATATCTTCCCAGGTTTCCAGCCTTCCACCCAAACCATTGAAAGCGATCTGCCATCCTTCATAGGGCGAATATGTGGTGAGCGAATAATTCACGGTGACCCCATTTGCGTAGATGATCTGGGCCGACATTTTATCCCAGATGTCAATTTCATTCCGCCATACACAGCCATCGCGCAGGTAGCCATCATGTTTTTCATTGTTTACATACAAACCCACCAGTCTTTGATCCTTCGTTATATCCCAGTAAAATTTACAATTGGAGGCATGCTCACAACCCCGGCATTTGGTTCCGCGGAAAGAATTATTCTTTCCATAATGTTCCAGCTTTCCATAAGCACTCACTTCAACCGGTTCTGAATTCAACCACCAGTTGAGCAGGTCAAAATGATGGGTGGCCTTATGCACCCAGAGCGAACCGCCTTTATTCACAAATCCATGCCAGCGCCGGAAATAATCGGCGCCATGGTGAACATTGAGGTACCAGTTGAAATCAACGGAAGTGACTTTCCCGATCCGGTTGGCTGCCAGCAATTGCTTGACCTGCATGGCATGCACGCTATGCCGGTAATTAAAAGCCACGATCACTTTTTTTCCGGTTCTTTTTTCCGCGTCCAGGATGCGTTTGACTTTCATTTCATCGGTGGTCATGGGTTTTTCGGTGATCACATTGCAACCCTTGTCCAATGCTTTTACGATAAACTCATCATGGGTTGAATCCACGGTGGTCACGATCACGTAATCAGGTTTTGTTTCGCGCAGCATTTTTTCAAAATCGGTAAAAACGGGACAATCTACTTTCATCAGTTCTTTAACGAAAGCAAGCCGGCCGGGATTGATATCCGCCAAACCCACAAACTCGGCCACCTCACTGAAGTTCCGGATGATCTCTCTTCCCCAAAACCCCGAACCCCTATGCCCGGTACCCACCATGACCAGTCTTAGTTTCCTGGCAGGCAGGCCGGCAAATGATTCAAAAGGATTCAGCATCAGGGCTGCTCCTGCAGCTGCCGTATAACGGACAAAAGCGCGGCGTTCCATATCAGCGTTATTAATGGTAAGAAATAAAATCAACTTTTAAAGCTCCTTTGCTGCCAGTGGCTCTACCCGGAACCAATCCACATCGGCGAAACCCGCATCGTTTGTTTTCACAGTGGCTGTGCAGAACAAACCCATTTTGGCACCTACCCATTTGCCAGGTCGGGCCTGGAATTTTTCGCCAATCGGGCGAAAGCTTTTACCATCTTCACTATAACTAAACCTGCACAGGGCACCTTTGCTTACTTCAACCCTGAAATAAATGATGGCGGCATTGTATTGAAGGGGCTCCGATAATTTATGCGGGTTTGCCTTATCCGCATCCTTACAAGAACCAAAGGATAGATAATTTCCCCCGGTTTTTTTTACCAGCGATATAAAAGCATAATCAAGACCGAATACCATAAGACCTGACCGGTCCCCTTCTCTCCTCGGTTTAAAATCGACCCTTGCCGTTGCCATAAATTCTTCCGCGGGAAATTTCTGCAGGTAAAGATTGGGCTGGTTCCAGAAACTATTGGTATCTGTTACAGGATAAGAAAATAAACGCAGCTGTCCATTATTAGGAAAAGCCCAGTAGGGACGGGGATTGGCCTGCCATTGCCATTGCAATCCCGGTTTCAAACCTGAAAACTCATCAGATTCTGGCGGTGTTGCAAACGGGTAGGATTTACCAATATTGGGTTTTTTATGGATCATCACCGGTTCACCTTTTCCATCAGCGTCTTTATCGGAGCCTATCACCGGCCAGTCGTTTACCCATTTCATCGGTTGCAAGTGAACGACACGCCCATAAGCTTCCTTATCCTGGAAATGAAGAAACCAATCCTCACCTGTCCTGGTATTTACCCAGGCTCCCTGGTGTGGGCCATTAACAGGACTGCCTCCCTGGTCCATCACGATTTTTCTTTCGTAAGGTCCATAAATATTCCTGCTGCGTAGCGCCAATTGCCAGCCGGTAGCTACTCCGCCTGCGGGGGCAAAGATGTAATAGTAGCCATTCCGTTTATAGAATTTGGGCCCCTCGAGGGTGGGGTCCTGATCATGCCCGTCATAAACAATCACACCCTCATCCATTGTTTTGGTACCCGCGGCATTCATTTTCTTCAGCACCAGCAGGCTCTTAATACCTGCACGACTGCCGGCATAAGCATGAACGAGATAGACCTGTCCATCATCATCCCATAGTGGACAGGGATCAATTAATCCTTTTCCTTCTTCAACCAGCATAGGCTCTGTCCAGGGACCGGTTATGTTTTTTGCCTTTACGAGAAAGATACCAAAATCAGGATCGGGATAATAAATATAAAATTCGCCTTTATGATAGCGAATGGAAGGAGCCCAGACACCATTGCCATGTTGTACCAGGCTAAAATGATCAAAAGGAGGCTGGCGTTTTAATACATAAGTAACGAGGGACCAGTTTACCAGGTCACGGGAATGCAGAACAGGTAAACCCGGAATATGATTGAAACTGGAGGAGACCATATAATAATCATCGCCCACCCTAACAGCATCCGGGTCAGAATAATCGGCATGGAGTATGGGATTTTTATAGGTTCCGTTTCCCAGGTCGGCCACCCATACCCCGGAATGTTTTACTGTTTGCGCAGCACTTGTTAAACAGGCCAATAACAAAAAAACTAAGCTGGTTCCTTTCATATAGCTGGGCAATTGAAGATCTGTTCTCAAACTTAACCCGAATAGCGTGGAATAAACGGGTGAAGCAGATAAGTATTTACGCAATCGTTTCCGGGGGTTACAATGGACCTAAAATGAATGGAATTAATAAGTCAGGAAATACAAATATTAAATTAATCGCTAAGGCTTACCATTGCCTTAATCACCCCGTTGGCGGGATTTAACCAGCCTGCAAAATTTTCTTTCACTTCTTCAAAGAGCACGCGGTGTGTAATATAGGTAGCCGGGTTTACCCCGCCTTTTTTCATATTGTCAATCACCCAGGCAAAATCTTCGCGGGTGGCATTGCGGCTGCTCATCAGCGTGGCTTCCCTTTTATGGAATTCAGGATGACTGAAACTCAAATTTTCTTTTTGCAGACCTACCAATACGTAGCGGGCTCCATGCGCCATATATTGAAATGCATTATTGATTGCTTTCAGGTTACCCGTGGCATCGATGATTACGGTAGGCATATCTCCATCCGTGATCTGCCTTAGCTGCAGGGTCACATCACTTGTTGCAGCATTGATCGTATGACGCACTCCCAGTTTTTCCTTGCAAAAAACCAGTCTTTGTTCGTTGATATCAACAGCGATTACATTTCCGCCGGTAATCCTTGCAAATTCCATTATGCCCAGGCCAATAGGTCCGGCACCGATCACCAGCACAAATTCTCCGGGCTGCACGCCTGCCCGTCTCACAGCATGGGTGCCGATAGCTAAAGGTTCTACCAGGGCTAATTCATCATAGCTTAGGCCTTGCCCCGGCAATACAGCAGGAAGGGGAACTGCAATAAACTCTTTCATCCCCCCGTCAATATGCACGCCAAAAACATTGATCTTTTCACAACAATTCGGTTTACCGTTACGGCAGGCAATACAGGTTCCGCAATTGAAATATGGAATGATTGTAACCGCTTCCCCTTTTTCAAAACCTTCGGCGTCCACTACTTCCAGGGCCAGCTCATGACCCAATACTCTGGGATAATTGAAAAAAGGTTGGGTGCCTTCAAAAGCATGCAGGTCGGTACCGCAAATGCCTATACGTTTTACTTTCAATATAGCCTGGCCGGTACCTGCAACAGGCTCCTGCAGTTCTGTATAAGCCAGTTCTCCCGGTTTTTGACAAATTAAAGCTCTCATCACTTGAACATTCTTTGCGTGAATAATACTAAGCGTTGGCCAGGGCCCTGTCAAGATGAACATATCCCCCGTCTACATAAACCAGCTGACCCGTGGTATGACTGGACCTTGGAGATAATAGAAAAGCTACCGCGTTGGCGATTTCTTCAGCAGTGGTCATCCGGTTTCCCAGGGGAATCTTCGCTTCGATCTCTTTTAATTTCTCCTGCGGGTTGGGCAGGGTTTCAATCCATTTTGCATAGAGTGGTGTAAAACATTCGGCCACAACCACTGCGTTGACCCGGATCCCGTATTTTAATAATTCGACCGCCCATTCCCTTGTAAGCGCGTTACGGCCTCCATTGGAAGCGGCATAAGCCGAGGTATTGCCCTGTCCCGTATCAGCTGTTTTGGAGGTGATATTCACAATAGCTCCTTTCGTTTTCTTCAATTCCGGAAGCGCAAAATGGGCCAGCAAATAATAATGGACAAGATTTTTATGAAGCGAAGCCATGAACTTTTCATAATCCCCGCTTTCCAAACCCACTCCATCATTCACACCCGCATTATTGACAAGACCATCTATTCTTTTAAACTTTTCAACTACGGCTGCAATGGCTTTTTCACAATCTTCGGGTCGGGTTAACTCCGCGCTGAACTGGAAAGCCTTTCCTCCCTCGGTTTCGACTTCTTTTACCGTATGAAGGTTATCCTTTTCATACCGGCCCAGTATAACGGGGATGGCTCCTTCAGCAGCCAGGACTTTTACAATGCCTTCTCCAATGCCTTTGGCACC
>DASUMO010000066.1:0-2208 GCA_036277695.1 Chitinophagaceae bacterium | reverse complement strand
GGGCTATATACCCAACATTACTTATCTGCAATACTCCATTTAAAGGCACTTCCAACTGGAATGACCCGTCTCCCTGTGTGACCGTTCCCTGGTCCGTACCTTTTACAATTACGGACACACCTGACAAAAGTTCCCCGTTTTGCCGGGCGACAGTCCCTTTTACTGTCAGGGGAGACTGTGCCTGCCCAGTTTTTACAAGAAAGGCCAGGAAAAGTAACACAAGAATAATGCAGCGCCGGGAATCTGAATAAAACATACGATCATGTGAAGCTGATCGTAAAGACAGTAGCGTTAGCCATCTCATAGCAGCAGTTTTTATTTAATGAAAGAGTTCTATAATTTGTATGGGCACAAAATATTTGCGCAGTACTTTTCATACAGCTTGCAGGCATAAATAAACAATCGCAGATAGAAAGCTTCAATAAATAAAACCTAACACAAGGAAATAATATTTTACGCGGGATTTACACAGGCTTTTAGCATTGTATTCAGCAATATTAGCAAGAGAATGTATATGTATTATTCGCGGAAGAACGCGATATAGTCAGACTTGAAGTCGGCACCTGTTATCAATTGCTTTGGTGCGCAGTACGAATGTGGAATGAAATTAAGGATACAGCTCTTTTATGGCAATTTTGCGGTAATAGGTTTCGGCGCCTTCTGACTGGATAAGAATTCTTCCCGACCGGAGACTTATATTCTCCGCTTCATTAACAACCACTCCATTTACAATATGTGTGCATTTACCCTTTAGGGCAATTACTTCAATCCGGTTCCATTCACCTGAGGGTTTCTCATTGTCTTTCTTTTTGATCACTCTTGTATTTTTTGTGGGGCCCTTTTGTACTCCGTCAACAACAGCCGTTACACTGTCTATCAGCCAGAAATCACCGCAGTCACCTTCCTGTATCTGGCACTCGACGGAACGGGGCCAGACCCTGTCTTCCGGAACTACGTAATAACAAATACCATTGTCACGCACCGCATTTTCCCTTGGCGGATACTTTTTCAGACCCCATTTGAATTCAACCAGCAGGTGAAAATCAGTGAAGGTTTTTTCCGTAACGATATATCCAAATTCCTTACCGGTGATTTTCAGCGTTCCATTTATGACTGAAAAAACCGTATCTGTATCATTATTCTTTCCTTTGCCCTTCAGGTAAGAATTCCAGCCGCGCAGGTCCATTCCATTAAACAATGGCTTGAAATCCTGAGCGTGCAAAGCCACTGAAAAAAGCAAAAAGACGAAATAGCAGCTGGTATAATGAATCTTCCGCACTGTACACTATTTATATTTTTCAAAATCTCTGGCAAGCTGATTCATATCCAGCACTGTTAGTTCACTGCCGGAATGCAGGACAACCCGGTACCGGAATGTAACGGTCTGCCCGGGCTGTAATGAAAAATTAAGCTCCTCTTTTCCATTGCTGAAAATTTTTCGTCCCAAAGGGTTCACGGCAAACAAGCCATAACCCCTGGCATGCCAATAAGCGGGGTAGCCGATATTGGCAGGATGATCGAAGATGCCGATTGAAATATCCTTCTTATCCTTTTTACCTGACAACATCACCCATTGACCCTTCGTACCCCAAACAGAATCTCCTTTTAATCCTTCACTGCTGTAATACATACCACTAACATCGGCCGCCGTTGAAGGAAGTACCGTAGTTATATTTCCCTTATCATCTATAAAATTACTTTTCTCTTTTGAAGGAAGCTCCAGCTCTCGCGCCACCCGTATTGCAAAGAGACCGTCTTTAACATCTTTGAAAACAACAACAGTGTCCCTTGCCGTTAATGTCGTGGTACGGTCAATGATAAAATCATTCGCCCTGACGCGAAAATTTAAGGTGGTTTGTTCATCAAGTAAAACTTTTTTATCCGGCCTTATCCATTCTGCAGAAACCGTGAGTGATGCCGTATTGCCATTTGCCTTATGACTGATTATTTCCCGGTGTTGGATCGTACCGTATTGAATCCTTTTGGCGGGAGTAATCGCTGTTGAGTTATTCCAGAAATCGAGGCCATTTACCGATTCATAGTTGAGCCAGATACCGGTATGATGTGGATGATCCGTCCTTTCTCCCGGAACTATTTGAAAGGGATATCCTCTTGTTACCCTGATTCCATCCGTTGTATTAACCGGGAAAAGAATGGGTTTCCGGCTGGAGTCGTAATAACAGTAAGATGTGAGCAACTGATTGTTGT
>DASUMO010000065.1:0-2564 GCA_036277695.1 Chitinophagaceae bacterium | reverse complement strand
ACCACCACCTAAACGGGCTGTATCAACTTCAACAGCGTGCATGGGAATATTCAATACGCGGGCAACGGTTCGCTGCACCGCGGTGGGCCCCTGGGTAGAAGAATAGATCTTTATACCGCCATTCTCTAATGGCATCGAATAGGCGCCCTGGGTTTCAATATAGAGATGCTCCTGCCCATTGGTATCTGATCGGCCTTCCACGATATGATCACATTGGGCCCAGGCTGAATCAATTTCTCCCAGGTTAAATACCCGGGGCGGGATAATCAATTCATTTTTTTCTTTTGCTTCGCGGGGATCGGTGATAACGGGCAAAGGTGAGGTATCAATTTTCACTTCCCTGACAGCTGCTCTTGCCGCCGCTTCTGTTTCGGCAATGACCAAAGCTACCGGCATGCCGCAAAAATGAACATGATCATTAGCCAGCAATTCTTCATCGGGAATGATACCGCCAATCTGGTTTTCACCGGGAATATCCTGTGCGGTAAAAATGCGAACCACACCCGGCATGGCAGCAGCTGCTTTCGTATCCAGCTTAATTATTTTACCGTGGGCGAGCGGTGAATCCACCACCGCAGCATATAGGGTTCCTTCCAAAACAGGAATATCATCCAGGTAAACCGATTCGCCACGCAGGTGCGTAGCGGAATCGATATTCTTTACCGCATCTAGAATCTTCTTCTCTCTATTTTGGCTAACCTTATTCATTAAAGCGCATTGATCAGTTTTTGTATTTCCAATTTGGGAAACAGCGTAATGAAATGGGCTTTGATCAGTTGTCCCAGCAATAAGGATTTATATTCCTTGCTTCCCCTCACATCACTGATCGGCGAAATCTCGGAACGGGCAATTGCAATAGTTTCTTCCACTATTTCTTCAGAAATGGATTTGCCTTTTAAAAATGCAGATGTTTTCTCGAGGAATAGCGGGATGGGACCCACACCACCGGCGGAAAGCCCCGCTTTTTGAATAATTCCATCTTCCAGGTCCAGCCAAATGGCGGAGTTGACTGTTGCAATATCCAGGTGGGTGCGTTTGCTTACTTTTTCAAAATTAAATAGGGTGGTTTTTGAGGGGAGCTCAAAGTATATGCGGCTGATGTACTCTTGCGGGTCTTTGTCCAGGTCTTTATATCCTTTGTATAATTTTCGCAAGGCAATTCTCCTTTTTTCCTTTTCGTCATTGCCTGACAGTTCTAATTGCGCATCCAGGGCCAGGAAAAAAATGGTAAAGTCGCCAATGGGGGAAGCATTGATAAAATTCCCGGCAATGGTAGCCATATTACGGATGGGCGTTGAAGAAATCAGTTTGGCATAACGATGAAATGCCGGAAAGGATTCATTGATGATGGGTGATTGGCGTAAATCTGTGACCGTTGCGGATGGACCGACGATACATCGATTACCCTCTCGTTCAATTCCATTCAAAGCGGGATGATCAAAGAAAAAACGAAGAGAAGCTTCCTGCATTTCCTCGTGTTGCTGTACATAGAGATCGGTGCCGCCACCCATTACCTTCTTCGTTTCAGAGCCACTGGTTCTTTCTTCGCCGTTCAATAGATCCTGCAACCTGTTTTTAATTCTTTCAAACCAGGCAGGCAGGATTTTTTCTCTAACAGCAAAACGCAGCGGTGGCTCCTCCTTTCGATTTTCCAATAAACGGGTAATATGTGCCGCGGCTCTTTCAATAGATTTATAACCTGTGCAGCGGCAGATATTGCCATCTACTGCAGCGATGGCATTTGATACCGAAGGTTCTTTATCTTCCAGGCAAAACCCGGCCAGCGAGATCACGAAACCAGGGGTACAGAATCCGCATTGAGTAGCGCCTTCATCGGCCATTGCCTGCTGAACAGGATTCAAATTTTCATTATTAATTCCTTCGATAGTGACGACATGTTTGCCCTGCAGATTTCCCAGGGGCAATAAACAGCTGGTCATGGATTGATAGGAAACTTCACCATCTTTTAAAGTGCCGACCAATACGGTACAGGCACCGCAATCGCCTTCGCGGCAACCGATCTTGGTACCCATGAGCTGGCGATGATAGCGGATAAAATCCAGGACTACCATACCGGGCGGCAGGTCAGTGGCAATCGTTGTATCGTTTAAGATAAACCGGGTCAAAACTTTGCCAGTTTGATCATATCTAAAGTTAGTAATTATGGGGTAAGAAAAGCGGGAGGAGTCAAACAGGAATCTGATTTTCTGAAAGGAGACTGGCGTAGTTTTCACCACATAAACACATAGTTCACATAGGTACACATAGTTCGTTTAATTTGATCAACTATGTCTCTCTATTGTATTCCCTGCCTGCCGGCAGGCAGGTATGATACTATGTGGTAAAAAACCACGCCAGACAAAGTAAGCGAGGCTACGATGATATCCGGCCCCCGGAAAGTGAACTCTATCGAACAGCCTGATTCCCCTAAGGGGAGGCGGAAAGAGTAACCCAGTTGTATAATGCAACATTTCACCCAACAACTTTCAACCACTGTTCAACAACCGTTAAACCGGGCCCCCGGAAAGTGAACTCTCTCGAACAGCCTGATTCCCCTAAGGGGA